>JBAUOG010000104.1:0-1526 GCA_049579625.1 Bryobacteraceae bacterium | reverse complement strand
AAGGCTTCGCTGATGCGCAGGGAAAGGGTCAGGCTCTGGCTTTGCGCGAGGGTTTCAGTCACGTAGGACAGTCTAGCCCTTGTGTGTCATACGATCAAGCTAGAACATTTACTATATTTTTTGTTTTGGCACAAAGCGAGTGGGATCAGCGTCGGATGGCTCACTCATAAGACCCCAGCTGTTGTCCGGGATCCATCAGTACACTAGAATCATCGGACTGTCAGTCGCGCCATGACGTCCTGGTAGAGGATGCCCGTGCTTCGGCTCCTTCCGTGAGAGTGGGGCCGGCGGTATTTAACAGCGGAAACGAATATGGATAGACAGCACGGCCATTGGTTGCGCGATCAACTCCGTCCCGGCCACCTCGCCGCCGTGGTTAATGTTCTGCCAATTATGGCTGACGAAGAAGACGAAGACCGGACCGAAGGGGACCGCCGCACCATCGCCACGTCGGGCGTATATGTCCTCCAAAAGCCCGACGGCGGCATTCCCATTGAGCCGATGGTTGCGACTTCGAAGGAGAACAAATGAGCAATCGCGAGCACGCCCACGAGTTGATAGACCGTCTGCCTGACACCCAGCTCTCGGCCCTGATTGGGTTGCTGGAAACGATTGTCGAACCGGTCGTGTCGTACACGCTGTCGAATGCGCCGCTGGATGACGAGCCTTTCACCGAAGAGGACCGTCAGGCTGTCGCCGAGGCCGTTGCGTGGCTGGAGCACAATGAGCCCATTCCGCACGAACAGGCGCTGGCCGAGTTCGGCTTGAGCATAGCGGACTGGGAAAATATGGGCGAAGAGCCGTTACCGGGAGAAACCTCCCGGCGCAATGGCTAAGCGGATCATCTGGACGGACTTTTCGCCAAAACCGAGGAGGGCAACGTCCGCCAGTTGGTTGGCGTCGAGCCACCGCAGTTCCGTCTCCGCACACAGGACCATCGGGTCTTTTTCCACGCCCGGGAAGACACCCTGGAAATCATCCGCGTCCGTGATCGCAAGGAAGCTTACCGCTGACACGGGCTCTTGCGGCTCTCGAACCGGAACAGTCGCTCCGGCGGATAGCCCAACGCCCCGGCCAGTCGCGGCAAGCAAGCCGGTCCAACTACCCGGCAGGTTATGACCCGGCACCGTGCTCCCAGCGATTGCGGCAGCTGGCGCGGCAAGGGCGAGCGCGAGTAAATTCCCCTTGCGCTGGATCGCCGGGAAGCTGCCGTGGACTGGCCGCTTCGATTGCGGCTAAAAAAGAGGCGAAACACCAACCGTTCAGAATCAACAGGTTCCCGTATAGGAACCTGACGTGAACGCTAAGTCAGAGAAAATTAGTAAGTCGGGCTGTTTGAATAAGTTCCTACATAGGAACCAAGGTTGCTCCGCAGCAACCCAAGCTGGGGTGACGTGTCACCTCTTTAAGCCGATGCGAAGCATCGTCACAATCCCGCTTGCATCCGAATTGCCCCAGTAACGCGCACCCGAACGGAGAGATTTCCGCGCGCACCAGCAGCGTAATTCGGGCGCGCTTGTCAAGCT
>JBAUOG010000103.1:0-10768 GCA_049579625.1 Bryobacteraceae bacterium | reverse complement strand
GGGTGAGGGTTCCTTGTAGTTTGTCGTTAGGACTCTTAGGCATAGCTAGCTATTGCACATCTAGCTAGGCTTAGCTTAGAGAAAACTCTTTCGACTGTCAACAAATATGTGGACGTTGACAATACCCTCACAAAGGACACGGCTCGCCACTTGGTCGGACGACCCGAAGGTGCGACGCCAAGTTGACGATGTAGGGGAGTCAGGAACGACGTGAGAAGCGGATAGGGACCGTGAAAACGGCGTTATCGTATGCAATCCATCAAGTGCGTCCCACCGTTCACGCACTGCGGATACGGGGTTCTGCGGAACTTGGCACACTCAATTAAGCCGAAATCCTAAGTTAGCTCTTGCGGGGACAAGACCCTCTTCAATCAGGCCCTTGCCCCCGCAAGATTCGGAGGATTGACTAATTCTAGAGTGGTTTCACCCTACCGGATTTCTCACCGGGCGTTCACATTTCCATGTAAGGCATCGGTGGCACGTACCCGAGTTGGCGGGAGTAGACCGTCAGCGCGCCTCGGTGGTGGGCCGTGTGGTCGGCCAAGGCAAAGAAGAGGGCGAATCTCGGCACTTCGCCCATGATGGGATTGGGCGGGAATTTCTCTTCCCAATCCGATTTCGAGTGAGACTCAATCACCGACTTGGCCTTCTCGCAAGCGCGGTCCATCCAGGCTCGCGCCGCAGCTACCGACGTCACAGCACGGACCTCTTTATCTATACGCTCGAAATCCATGTCAAAGCCGGACTCGGCGAATGCGCCGTCGACGAACCATTCGACAGTTTGGGCCGCGTGTGCAAGCTGCTGGGCGGCTGTGAACATGCCCGGAACCGGGCAGTAGTTGGAATCCTTCTCCGCGAGCACTCGGGTCGAGCGGTCGAAGTATTCTTTCATTGCGGTGAGCTGAGTTTGCAGGGCTGCTTTCAAAACGGGATCCTCCGCCGTCTATCATGTCTCAGCCGGAGACACATCGCAAGAGGGCGCTTTTCGCTCAGTGCAAGGCTGGCGGTATGTTCAAAGCGGTGGAGACCTGCTGGAACTCAGAGCGAACCTTGGCCCAGGCCGCATTGGTTGGCGCGTCAAGGTGCACGCTCTGAAGCAAATCGTCAATCTGAACGGCCGCGGCCTGCACCTTCGGAAACGTGACGGCGACCGTCTTCTTCTTTTTGAATTCGCTGCGCATGTCGCCAATGTCCTTGATGAACTGCTCAACCAGCGTCTTGGATTCCTTCTCCTGGGCCGTCTTTCGAATGGTGCTCTTCGAAATCGAGCTATTGAAGTTTGACCGGAACTTTTTCGCGTCGTCGTACATAGTAGTCATGAGCCGTTCCAGGTCTTTGTCGCCGATGCCGTTCTGCGCCGTCGCCAGGGGCGCCTGCGCCAGTATGAGCGCCAAGGCGGCGACGAACAACGAATTCAAGAAACGACCGAAGCCATTCATCAAAAACAGCGTATCAATTGCACCGGCGTTTGCGCTACGCTTTGCCTGCTGTGCGGCATGTTGATTAACACTGCGAAATCCGAAGAACCGAAACTCGTCGAGGCGCAGGCGTCAGACGGTGCTGAAAAAAGCACGACATCCGCTTGCTGACGCGCGCGGTTCCGTGCTCAGGTATTTGTTTGCAATGAGATGTCGAGTCGCGACAGCGAGGTAGTGAAGGGCAAGGGCTTTTTTCAGCACCTTCTTCAGCCTGTGAGCGCTTCTTAGAAGCAGCTGCTAACTCCAGTATCAGCCAATGTGCCGTCGAGCGCGGAACGTTGCCGCACACTATCGTTAGAAGCTACTTCTGGACACTCACACGGGCACCATCGTATTCGACCAGTTGGCCGGCGCCCACCGGCGATTCGATACCGGCCCCATGGTTGGTATCGACAAACACCACCCGGAATGCCCGGCTGGCGATCAGCCCGGGAAAGGTTCCTTGGCGGTCGCCAATAGTCAGCGCGTGAGCGGCATTATCCCAATGGATGGGAATGGTCGAGTAAGCTCCCTTTTCGTAGTTGTAATTGTCGTTTTCGTCTTCATACAGCACGAAGTTGCCATCGGCGCCCGGGTAGACCCGTAGTTCAATCGGTATCGTGGGGCTTTGCGTTGAGTATTCGACGCTTGGTCCCAACGGCAGGATGGCGCCGGCGCGCACGTAGAGCGGGAGGCGTTCGAGGGGAGCCGGCGCGTCCACACTCTTCCCACCCGCGATGGATTCGCCTGTCCAGAAGTCAAACCACTGGCCCTGCGGCAGGTATAGACGGCGGCTGGATGCCGCTTGCTCTGTGACCGGGCTCACCAAAACGGAAGGGCCGAAAAGGAACTGATCCCCAATGTTGAGCACCCGCGGGTCGTTGGGGAAGTCCATCACCAGCGGACGCATGATCGTGTAGTGATCGCTGGTCACTTTCCAGGCCAGCGAATAGATGTAGGGCAACAGGCGGTAACGAAGAGTATCGAACTTCGTGAGAATCGCCTGCGCCTGCTCGCCATAGGACCAGAGTTCATTTTGATTTGCGGTGCGCGTGCCATGCACCCGAAAGATGGGGCAAAAGGTGCCGTACTGGAACCAGCGCACAAACAGTTCCCGATACTCGGGCGACTTGTTGTCACCGAGGATGAAGCCGCCAATGTCGGTTGTCCAGTAGGGTATTCCGGACAGCGCGAAATTGAGGCCCGCGGGGATCTGCCGCTTATAGGTTTCAAAGTCCGATAACACGTCCCCGGACCAGGCTGTCACGCCATAACGCTGCGATCCCGCGAAAGCGGAGCGGGACAGGATAAACACGCGCTTCAGGCTGGATTCAGCGCGCTGGCCTTCGTAAACGCCCTGGGTGTCCAACAGAGGAAAGATGTTCGCGTAACGGGTACCGCTACCGGCGGCCAGCTTATGGTGCAGCATGATGTTGTCTTCTTTGCCCTCGGTCTCGGGCTCCGTGGTGTCCATCCACCAGGCATCGACCCCCAGTTTGAACAGCGATTTGCTGACCAGGTCCCAATAGTATTTGCGCGCCTCCGGATTGGTCGCATCGTAGGCAGCCATGCCCTGGGGATGGAAGGACGGAACTTTGGTCTTCTCAAACAGGTAGCCGCGCTGATCCATGTCCGCATAGGTCGCGGTGCCGGGGTAGAAGAACGGCCAGATGGAAACCATCAAATGGAAATTCTCGCGGTGGAGTTCGTCCACCATCTTCTGCGGGTCGGGATAGTTCTTGTTCCACTTGAACTCGCCCGTCGACGTCCACCAGAACCAGTCCTGGACGATGTTGTCAGCCGGTATGTGCAGGTCGCGGTACTTAGCAGCGACATCCAGCACTTCCTGCTGCGACTGGTATTTGTTCTTGCTCTGCCAGAAGCCGTAGGCCCACTTGCCGTACAGCGGCGCTTGGCCCGTCAGTTCCCGGTAAGCGCCGATGATGTGATCGAAGTCGGGACCATAGAAAAAGTAGTAATCGATCGTGTCCGCGACTTCCGAGCCAAGGTACAGGAAATGGACGAACCGGTTGTTGACGTGCGTCCGTGAAGTGTTATTCCAAAAGACGCCGTAGCCATTGCTCGACATCAGCAGCGGCACCGCGATGTTGGTGTTCTCCTGCGAAAGGTCGACCGTCTCTCCGCGATAGTTCCATACGCCTGCCTGATGTTGTCCCAGACCGTACAGTGCCTCGTGCGAGCCATAGATCTTCGCCACGGTCTCGGCGCGGAAGGTCTGTTCACCGTCCACCTCCTGAGGTGTCATGCTCCTGGGTCCCTCGTTGAACAGCTTTCGCCCCTGGGCATCCTGGTATTCGATGACGCCGTCTTCGAGCGTAATCTTCAACGTAAGCCGAGCGGTGCTTAGAGTCGCGACGCCCGGGGCGGAGTCCGTCTTGAACTCAACCGGCGGCCAGTCGGTCTTCATAACGACGTAATCCGGGCGCGTGGGGAACGATGCAGTGGGAGTGTACTCAACGCGGATGATGGAATCGGTGCAAACTGAGAGGCGCATCAGGCCGGTTTGCATGTGTAACAGGAGTCCCCTTGGCTGTAGCCCCACCGATGTCACAGGATTCGCCGCGTTCCACTGCGCCCACACGGGCGTGGCGACTAGGAAGGCGGACAAACAAAACGCAGTTAGGACGAACCGGATGCGAGTCATAGTGAACCGTTCGCTGTTAGCTTATATCAGCCGGGGTTCATTTCAGTGTTAGGGCCAAAGCCAAAATCAGCCGTGCTGAACTGGTAGCCATGGGCTTCGCTGTCTGGATTGATGAGCACAGCCGAACTGCCTGGGCGCAGGGTACTCACGAATACCGGCCCATGGGCACAGCGGTGATCGCCATCACCGATCAATTCCGGCACCGCGATTTTCGCCAAGCCCTCCGCTCACCAGAGCATTTGCGAGGGGCATTCGTCGGATTCTTCGGTTCTCTCGAAACGGTTAATGAGTATTTACGCTCGGCAACGCCCCGTCGTTGCCGCCAAACCCCGGCCCACTTGCGCTAACCCAGTCTGGCGCATCGCTCGAAGACTGCGCTTGACCAGAGTCGATCTATACTCATACGTAACGTGGATTCCACGGACCAACGCCCGTCGACGGGCGCGAATAGACGAGGTGCATAGTGGGAACAATCGCAGACGCACAGTCGATAACACTTCAAACACCGGGACCGATCGTCAAGGCTCCAGCGAGAAACGTCGCGATCGACGCGTACCGCGGCTTCGTAATGTTGCTCATGATGGGCGAGGTCTTACAATTCGAGCGGGTGTACCATGCCTTTCCGGACAGCACATTTTGGTCGATTCTCGCCTACAACCAAACTCACGTGGAGTGGGCCGGATGCTCACTCCACGACATGATCCAGCCCTCGTTTTCGTTTCTGGTCGGCGTCGCTCTTCCTTATTCGCTGGCCAGCCGCATGGCGAAGGGGCAGACCGAAGGCCGGCTCTTCCTGCACGCCTTGTGGCGATCGTTCCTCCTGATCGCGCTCGGCATCTTCCTGCGCTCCACACACTCAGCTCAAACCAACTTCACCTTTGAAGACACCCTGACGCAGATCGGCTTGGGTTATCCCTTCCTGTTCCTACTGGGGCTCCGCGCGCGCAAGTGGCAATGGACCGCATTCGGTGTCATTCTGTTCGCCTACTGGCTCGCCTGGGCCCTCTATCCGCTGCCACCGGCCAACTTCGATTCATCCGCGTTGGGCGTGCCCCCGGACTGGCACCGCGCGTTCGACTACACCGGATTTGCGGCGCATTGGAACAAGAATGCCAACTTCGGCAATGCGTTTGACCAATGGTTCCTGAATCTGTTTCCCCGTGAGAAGCCATTCGTCTACAACGGCGGCGGCTACCTGACCTTAAGCTTCATACCGACACTGGGAACCATGATCCTCGGATTGGTGGCAGGTAGCTGGCTACGTGAGGCAGCTCCAAGAATCCCGTTCAAGAAACTCCTGTTTGCCGGCTCATTCGGTGTGCTCGCGGGCCTGCTGTTGCACTTCACGGGTATCTGCCCGGTGGTAAAGCGAATCTGGACTCCGGCCTGGACACTATACAGCGGTGGCGTGTGCTTCTTTTTCCTGGCCGCCTTCAGCTGGGTCATCGAAGTGAAGGGCTATAAGAAATGGGCGTTCCCATTAGTAGTGGTGGGCATGAATTCCATCGCTGCCTACTTGATCGCGCATCTATTCGAAGAATTCATTGCCAATTCGCTCCGAATCAACCTGGGCGCTAACTTCTTCGCCTTTCTCGGCGCCGGCCTGCAGCCATTGTTGGGCGGAGCAGCCATGCTGCTAATCTATTGGCTTATTCTGTTCTGGATGTATCGCCGCAAGCTGTTCCTGAAGATATGAGACGCCCATACGCCGTCTTCTATCAAGGCCGGAAATGAGTACATCGCGCGAAGCGCCAATTCGATCGAAGACCGGCCTTCGCCGCACTCTCACGCTGTGGGACCTCGTTTTCTACGGGATCATCGTCATTCAGCCGACGGCGCCCATGCCACTATTCGGCGTGGTGTCACAGGAAGCGCGGGGCCACGTCGTAACAACGGTCCTCCTCGCCATGGTGGCCATGCTACTGACTGCCGTCAGCTATGGGCGCATGGCGCGGATTTATCCCAGCGCCGGTTCGGCGTACGCCTATGTCACGGGCGAGTTCGGCAATCTCACCGGCTATCTCACGGGCTGGGCAATAGTCATGGACTATCTGCTGAACCCGTTGATCTGCACAATCTGGTGCAGCAAGGCGGCCGCAAACCTGCTGCCGTTACCCTACTGGCTCTGGGCCGCCTTTTTCGCCACGCTTTTTACGCTTCTGAATCTGCGCGGAGTCGAGGCATCGGCGCGCACCAACAAGTGGTTGGCCATCTTCATGGGCGCTGTGGTGGCCTACATGCTCGTGGTGATGACGAACTACATCCTGCACTTCACCTCGCTCTCTGCCATTGCTCTCACCCGGCCGTTTTACGACCCACAGACCTTTTCGTTAGCTGCCGTTTCCACTGGCACTTCCATCGCCGCCCTGACCTACATCGGCTTCGACAGCATCTCAACCTTGTCGGAAGAGACCATCAATCCGACGCGAAACATCCTGCGGGCAACCGTGCTGACGTGCCTGTTTACCGGCGTCATCGCGGCCATTGAGGTCTACGCCGGCCAACTCGTCTGGCCTGACTTTAAAACCTATCCCGACGTCGATACCGCCTATAGTTTCGTGGCGGGGCGCGCAGGCGGTCAGATACTCTTCCACATCGTTAATTCGACCCTGCTATTGGCGACCATTGGTTCGGGCATGGGATCGCAACTGGGCGCCGCACGGCTGCTGTATGGAATGGGCCGTGACAATGCGCTGCCGCGTAAGCCGTTCGGACACGTAGATCTGCGTTCAGGAGTACCAAATTACAACGTGCTGATCAGCGGGGCGGTCGCGCTCACCGGCGCTCTGTCAATCAGCTATCAATTGGGTGCGGAACTGCTGAACTTCGGCGCATTCCTGGCGTTCACCGGCGTCAATGCGGCGGCCTTCTGGCGCTACTACGTGAAGAATCGGGAACGGACCTGGAGCAACCTTGTCATCCCGATAGCCGGCTGTCTGGTCTGTCTCTACATTTGGAAGAGCCTGCGCTGGCAGGCCCAGGTGCTGGGCGTCTCCTGGTTGGTTGTGGGTATCACTTACCGTCTGGTGCGCAATCGCATGGCAAGAGCATGAAAGAGGCTAGTGGAGCTGTGACCGTGCGGGACTGTGTAAACACTCCAGCACATGGGAACGAAAGCCGAGACGACTCGCGGCTCAGCAGGCTAACATCCTGCGCCACGTTTTGTGCTGGAGTCTTCACGCGGACTCGCGAGCAAGCGGATGCGGAAACGTTCCGGGGCCCGACTGGTTCCAGTTGCGCCGGGTTAGGGAGTCTGCGTGGCCGCTGGTAGCGGGAAGGCGTTGGTCGCCCACGGCGGAGGACCCACCGCGGTCCTTAATGCGAGTCTGGTCGGGATCGTGGAGGAATGCCGCCGCCATGCCCGGATCGACTCGCTTTACGGCGCCCTGAACGGCGCCGCTGGTTTACTGGACGAACACTTCGTCGATCTCTTCGCCGAGTCGCAAGATACGTGGGACGCCATAATCCACTCGCCGGGTTCGGCGCTTGGCACCTCGAGGAAGAAGCTCAGCGATGAAGACTTCGGGAGAATGCTCGAGACGCTGCGCCGTCACGAGATTCGTTATGTATTCCTGACCGGCGGCAACGGAACCATGGAAATGGCGTTGAAGCTCTCCCGTGTTTGTCGTGACGCCGGGTATGAGGCGTCGGTGATCGGTGTCCCGAAGACCATCGACAACGATCTGTATGGCACCGATCATACGCCGGGATTCGCATCCGCGGCGCGCTTCTTTATACACGGGCTGCGCTTTATCGGGGCCGACAACCGGGCGCTGCCCGGCGTGACGGTCGTCGAGGTTCTGGGCCGTAACGCGGGATGGCTGGTGGCCTCCACCTTGCTCGCCAGGCAGGAGCCCGATGACGCACCCCATCTCGTGTACCTGCCGGAGCGACGGCTGCCGTTCCAGCAACTTGCGGCGGACGTGGAGCGGGTCTATCGAAAGTTGGGACGGGTGGTCGTAGCGGTTTGCGAAGGGCAACTGGATGAGAACGGCGAGCCATTCGGGGCCGATACGCGGACTACCAGCAAGGTGCCGCTGGCGTTAAACCTGGCCCACGTCTTGTCGATGAAGCTTACCCACAGCCTGGGTGTCAATGCGCGCAGCGAGAAGCCGGGCCTGCTCGGACGGTCGTTCGGGGCGCTCGCATCGCCGGTGGATCTTGACGAGGCACGACGCTGCGGTGCAGCCGCGATGCAGTTTGCGCTGCGGGGCGAGACGGGAAAAATGGTGACCCTCGACCGGCTCGCCGGAGATGCGTATGGAACCGCCGTCGGCCTGGTTTCCATCGAAAATGTGGCTGGACGTGAGCGGCTGTTCCCGGAAGCGTGGATGCCGCACGATGCGACCGGCGATTCACCCGAGTTCGAAGCTTGGCTCCGCCCATTGATCGGACCTATCCACCAGCTCGGCAAACTGGATCGAATTCCAGTGCCGCGCTAGATCGCTGCGATTACTCGAAAGCCGCAGTGCCACCCACGGCGCTGACTGCTCGCGTACCGGCTTTAATCCCAGCTCGGGCGCATTCTTCGAGTGATCTCTCTTTCACAAACTGGGAGAGGAATCCCGCATTGAAGCTGTCACCCGCTCCGGTCGTGTCTACAACTTTGCAGGGAAGAGCTTTCACTGTGAACGTGCCCTCAGCGCTTCTTACCAGCGCGCCGCGCGGTCCGCGCTTGATGGCCACGATTCGGGCCAACTTGCCGAGCGCCTCGGCAGCCTGCTCCACTGTGCGGCATCCCGTGAGTTTCAAGGCCTCGGTGTCGTTCGGCAGGAAGATGTCGGTTTCGCGGAGTACCTCGAAAATGTGGGAATCCCACGTTTCTTTCGGGTCGTAGTTGCAATCCAGCGACGTGGTCAATCCTAGCCGGCGTGCCCGACGGAATGCTGCGGCAGCCCCTGGCTGCAGCCCTTCCTGGTAGAAGTAAGCACCGGCGTGCAGGTGTTTCGCCCGCCGAAGATAGGCGGAGGGAATATCGGAGCCACGTAACCGCGCGATGCAGCCGGGATACGTGACTCCTGCCCGGCGCCCCTTGTTTTCATGCCAGATTGTAATGCCGGTCTTGGGATCCTTTACCCGACGTATCTGGCTGACGTCAATGCCCGCCCAGCGGAGCCGCTCCTCGACAAAGTCGCCAAAGGTGTCGCGGCCGAGGAAGCCCACGAAACCGACGCGCGCCCCTAGACGAGCCAAATTAAAAGCGGCGATCGAGCTTGACCCGCCCAGCACCAAGCTCATATCCCTGGCTGGAAGCTCTTTGTCGAACTCAACGCGCGGAACGCCGAGCACCATCAGATCGACGTTCGCTTCACCGGCAACAATCACGTCAAGATCACGTTTAGTCCTCATGAATCGTCACGCCCTGAACCACGCGGGTAATGATACCGCCCGGGCTGGGATTGTCCGGATTCAAGCCGGCGCGCACGCTCAGGTGATATGCCAGCAACTGCCCATAGACAACCTCAAACGGCGTTCGCAGCGCATCGGGGAGATTGGGAGCAAGTGCTGGTACGGACTCATCGAGGAGTGCCTGATTTAGGTCCGGCGGTGCGATCCCGATCAGCCGGCCGAGTCGCTTTGCGCGCAGTTCTGCGAGCAGGTCTTCCTCGTAAGCACGAGTCCTGGCGTCTGTCGATAGGATGGCAAGCACAAGCGTGTCACGGTCCAGAAAGCTCAGCGGCCCGTGCCGCAAACCAAGAAAGGTCTCGACCAGCACCGCCACTTTACCCGCGGTCATTTCGAGGAACTTCAGGCCAATCTCCTGCGCACAAGGCAGCAGCGTCCGCGAAGCCATGACCACCGCACGGCTCGGCAGCGTTTCAGCCACGGCCGCCGCATGCGACGCTAGCGAAGGCATTCTTTGAGCAATGGAATCGCACAAACCGGGTAGCTGCTCTGCCAACTGGGTTCCATCGCTTATACATAGGCCCGCAAGCGCCAGATTGCTGAAGGAACTGGTCATGGCCAAACTGCGATCGTTGGTGCGTGGGTCCAGCACGATGGCGTTCACGTGGGGGTGTCTGGCGAGCTCTCCTTCGGCATTGCACGTGATTGCGTATTGAGGAACCGCAGGCAAGAACCGTTGAAGGCGCTCGACGACGGCCACGCTCTCCGGGCTGTTGCCGGATCGGGCGAGCGACAACACTAGACCTGCCGGCTTTAAGTGCTGTGCCGGCTGAGTCAGAATGTCAGTGGTCGGAATTGCTCGAGAACCTGGCCAAGCCGATTCTATGGCGCCTGCTGCGTACGCCGACGTTCCGGCTCCGGTGATGATCGCTTGGCTGCGGCGTTCGCAGATTTCCCTGCTAAGGGGCTGGTCTGCCACTCGCTGGAGCGTCGTGAGCCAGGTTTCCGGTTGCTGCCGGATCTCATTCCAAGTCAAGCTACCGGGCGGATTGTTTGTGGATGTCATCCCCGAACTCTTCGGCCCATACTATCGCTGCTGACGTGTAGCCGGAGGCTTCAACGCAGAGCTGGAACCGTGAAGCGGGCGGACCTGGATGGTCCTCCGCTTCTCTGTCGCGCCCGAGTCTCGCATTACGCCTTAACGTGCAACCGCGGGATCCGTTCCGCAGCTGGCGGCAGAGCGGGAAGTCGGCGACGATGTTGCCCTCGATCACCGCCTCAAGGAGCGGCCACTGGAACC
>JBAUOG010000102.1:0-7826 GCA_049579625.1 Bryobacteraceae bacterium | reverse complement strand
TGGAAGTGCCGAGTTCAAGTGGTGGGCGTCGGGAACCGGTTCTCGAGGCTGCTGGCGGCGGTGTCACGATCTGCGACGTCTACCTTCGTTCCGGACAGAGGCATGGCCTAATCGTCGAGCCTTGCGACGAAGATGATGTTCGCGCCCACGTCGTGGATTTTGCCGACCAAATAGCCCAGCGAGAAGGCGATGAAGGGGCTGCGAACGACGGGCGGGGCATCTCGCAGGAGATGGGCCGAGCCGTCCGAAACATGGCTGGACTAAGAGTGAAGCGGGAAAGGGGCGCGAACGGCAAGAGCATCCACCGCGACGATGCAGAGGATCTTTTCGAAAAGAGTGCCTCCAGCCAAGAGTTTGTCGTCGAGGTGCTCTCGCTTATGCAGATTCACCGACGGTACCGCAGGGAGATATGGTACGACCCAAGCACGGGCAAGTCTTCAATGGCTTGGCTCAAGGAGACCTTTGAGCAAGTAAACAACGGCCGGCATCCCGAATTCTCGATTCCAAGCCGGATTGAGGTAGTCGTCCCTCAACGGATGCCGGGTCCAGAAAGCCTCTGCGTTCGGATCGTTGATACGAGGGGCATCGACGACACTGCCGCGAGGGCCGATCTGGATCGCCACATGGACGACCCACACACACTCGTGCTGCTGTGCTCAAGCTTCAACGACGCGCCCTGCGCCGCTGCCTTTCAGGTTCTCGAACGGGCTAAACAAGCTGGAGTCCGTGGGCTGGAGGTTAACACGGCAATTTTGGTGCTGCCGCGAGTTGACGAGGCCTTGGCCGTAAAGGATGAGTCGGGCGTCCGCGCAAAGACGACTGAGGATGGTTACGAGATCAAGGAGGAATCCGCGCTTGATGCACTGAATCGTTTGGGATTGCGGAGCGTGAAGCTACGTTTCTTTAACGCCTTCACCGACGAGCCCAACGGCGTGCATGACTTGATTTCGGAGCGCTTAGGGGGAATCCGCGAGGCCTTTAGGGCGTCTATTAAGGACGCAATTATAGGCTCCCGCAGCTTGCTTCTTAACCACAAAAAGGAGAGTGTCCAGGATGCCTCGCGTCGCGCGGGCCAAATGATTAAGACATGGATTGGCAACAACCGCAGCGTCCCTACACTTTCCCAGCACGTTCAGGACAACTTGATAGCAGAGATTCTGCGTGTTTACGCTGCCACCGTTAAGGCATCAGTGAGGCGCGAGGGCAAATGGTCGAAACTGGACTACGTTCACAGCTTGGGAAGAGGTACGCGGCAGCTGGCGGTTTCTGCTCTAGGACCGAGGGTCAGCGCCTTCAAATCCATGACGGAAACGATGGAGGCAAATGCCGACTATGGACAAGCCAGGGGCCTAATTCGGCAAGCCCGAAGCGTTCTAGACTCGGCATACGAGGGAATGCTGCATGAGTTGGAGGCCAAGGGTAAGGAGTCTTTCAAGGAAGCGTTGAGGCTTGATCGGTCACTATGGGGAAAGTGTGAGAGAGAGCAGGGTAGAGGCTACCGGGACCGGGTCGCGCAGCTGAATCGCGACTGGTTTAGCGCTGAACCCCGGAAAACCCTAGAAGGAGAACTGCTCAGCTACGCCGCGCAAGAATGGGTCGGTGCTCTGGAGCGCCTAGCGTCTCTCGTGGGGGCCGATAATGCGATAGCGACTGTGCAGCCGATCTAGGGCAACCCGGTGATATCCCTTCGTTTATCGTCCGAATTGGCCAATTTATTTTATGGGGCGTTGGGTTCAGGATAGCGATTGCGCTGTTCAGTTGTGGGCATGCCAGTTGCTCCTGGCGTCGCGCTAAATCTCTCTCATCCTCGCCACTTTTAAGATCGCAGCCACGCTGCAGACTTCTGTGATCTGGCCAACCATCACCATCTCCAGGACGTGCTGGAATGGATGCCAGGCGACATCGATCTGCTCCTCGGCGTCGTGATGGGCCTGGGAGGGACGGAGGCCCGTGGCCAGAAACAGGTGTTGCACGTCGCTGGTGATGCCGGTGTTGACGTCGAGGGTACCGAGCGGCTCCCACTGCTCCGCCTCGACCCCAGCCTCTTCCGACAACTCGCGCTTAGCGACGGCCAGCAGGTCCGGGTCGCCTTCCGATCCACCGCGTGGGATCTCCCACAAGTAGCGATTCAGGGTATAGCGCCATTGACCAACTAGTACAACGTGATCCTTTTGGTTAATGGCAACGATCCCAACGGAGGGCGGCACCTCCACCACTCCGTAGATTCCGGGCTGGCCGTCGGGCCGAATCACCTGGTCTTCGCGAACCCGGATCCAGCGGTTCTCGTAGGCGATACGTGACGATTTCGTAATCCAGGGATTGGCTTGTTTCACGCAGCGGCGGCTTTCTTGAGCCAGTTTTAGCACGGCACCTGTGAACTTCTCCAAACCACGCTAGTACAAGGTGTTTCGACACGCTGCGGGCTGTGGATGTCACCTTCGGGGAGAATCTCAACGTGCATGAGTATGCCCGCTCGTCACTCAACTGACACTCGGCAAAGGCATAACTGAGTTTGGGGAGTTCGGGCTTCGATTGTGTGCCAGACACCGGTGTCCGGCCCGGCTCGCTGCGTTGACGGCCGTGGCGTTCGGGGGTTTGGCCCCTGATCTGCAAAGCTAGACAGCAACAGGATAGGTGTGCATGGGATGTAACGGCATTCGGGCTGGGGTGAAATGATGCAACGAATCCTCGTAATCGGCCACGAACCGGCGATTGACGAGTTGGCTCGGGAGTTTGGCGAGAAACATGAGTGCCAGATCGAGTTCGCTACCGATGGGACGGCGGCGATTTCTCAATTTCCTACAGGCACTTACGACGTGGTTCTGGCTGGTCCCTCCGGCCACCCGGAAGAGAAACTGAAGGTTGTCGATGCAGCGGGCGGCGGTATCGACGGCCCACGGGTTATCGTTTTGGGCGATGGAAACAACCCCAATGAGGTCGTGTCGGCCATGCGCCACGGGGCATTCTCGTTCTTCAGCCGGCCCTTTCAAAAACACGCGATTCGCGACATGATCTTCAAGGCGCTGGCAGCGCCCGCTTCCCCGCCGAGCATGGGACTGATTTCCGCCAGCCCTAATTGGTTGATCGTGCGGTTGCAGTGCGATGCGATGACAGTCGACAGGCTGATTCAATTCGTGCGGGAGCTTAAGAGCGGGCTCACTGACGAACTGCGCGAGCAACTCACCACCGCGTTTCGCGAGATGCTGCTGAATGCCGCCGAGCACGGCTGCGGGTTCGACGATTCGAAACAGCTCGAGATCTCTTTCGCACGAACTGCGCGCCTCATTCTCTACCAGATTCGCGACCCGGGTCCAGGCTTTGCCGCGGAGTCGATGGAACACGCCGCAGTGGGCAACCCGGTCGGCCTACCCTTCCGGCATGTGGAGTACCGGGATTTGCATGGGATGCGCCCCGGGGGATTCGGCATTCTGCTGGCCCGGAAAATCGTCGATGAAATGCTGTATAACGAGAGAGGCAACGAGGTAATGCTCATTAAGTACTTGTGAATGAACCTCCAGCCGACTTTCGTAGCGCTATTGAAATACCCGAAGATGATAATGAGAGGGCGTTCCTAACTGCCATGCCAAATCAGCCGACTGAGCAAGTGAAAATTGAGCGCCTCCCCGGTTCACGGGAGGGCGTGCACATCCTGAAAGTGACTGGTCCTTTGACTATCTACAACTTCTTTCAGTTTCAGGACGTCACGCGCAGCGATAAGAGCCCGGTGCTGATCATCGACTTGGGCGAGGTACCCTATATGGACTCAGCCGCGCTGGGCAGCCTGCTGGGCGTGCATGTTTCCTGCGAGAAGAACAACCGGAAATACGCCATTGTGAACCTGCCGGAACGGCTACGAACCATGTTTTCTATGGCGGGCGTCAAGGACTATCTGGTTGTGTATCCGTCAGTTGCCGAGGCCGAAGCGGCCATCTCACAGTAGCGGCGACCCGGAAGCCGTCGAGGTACATCGGCCGGCCTACCAATTCTGCAGACGGTACAATATTGGAAGTAATTCATGCAGACGGAAGTTCCAGCCGAACAAAGCGAAACCGAGAAGGCGACGACGCCGAAGCAAGCTTCCCGCGGCTTTGTGGCGGAATGGGTGGTCACCATTCTGATCATGCTGTTTGCGTCCACGAGCCTGGCTTGGTCTTATGTAATTCCCACGGGTTCCATGGAAGACACGCTGATGGTGGGCGACCACATCATCGTCGACAAGCTGGCGTACGCCCCGTCGGGAACTATCAGCAAGTACTTGCTGCCCTATGAAGATCCGCAACACGGGGACGTGATTGCGTTTCGCTTCCCAGGCGACATCTCGCAGATGTTCGTCAAACGGCTGATTGGCGTTCCAGGGGATCGGATCAAACTGGTGGACGGACGAGTCTACCGCAATGGCATTTCCCTCAAGGAACCATATGTCTACAACAAGAGCGGCTACCTGGATCCCTATCGCGATAACTTTCCCGCCAACAGCGGTGAGCTGGACGTGGTAACCGACGGACGCCAGATGACGCTGCTTCGTGACATGCTGGAACATCACGTTGTGAACGGCGAGGTTGTGGTTCCGCCGGGCAACTATTTCGCAATGGGCGATAACCGGGACAACTCACTAGATAGCCGCTATTGGGGCTTCGTTCCGCGCGCGAATATCGTGGGAAGGCCGGTGTTCATCTACTGGTCGTTCGACGCTCCCACGGATCAATTGATGCCCAACTCCGCCAGGGACTTTGGTACGCACATGTTGGATGTGGCAACCCACTTCTTTTCACGAACGCGCTGGAGCCGCACCCTGCAGACGGTCCGCGGTTACCCTGACCAGCAGCAGTAGACCAGATACCCGAGCCCGCTCACCGAACGAGAAAAGAACCGAATGGCCCAACAGACCGCTTCCGAAAAAACAGCAAAAGCCGACGAGACAGCAGCCAAGAAGCACGATCCGCCCCGCGGAACAATTGCCGAGTGGACCGTCACAATCCTTTTGTTATTGTTCGGCACCACAACTCTTGTACAGGCGTTCGTGATTCCGACGGCCTCGATGGAAGACACGCTTTTGATCGGCGACCATCTTCTGGTGGACAAGCTGGCGTACGCACCCGCCGGGGCGGTCAGCAAGTATCTGCTGCCGTACGAGGACGTAAAACACGGGGATATTATCGTGTTTCGCTATCCCGTCAACATCTCGGATACCTTCGTGAAGCGGGCGATCGGCGTGCCCGGCGACCGCATCAAGATTGTCAACCAGCAGGTCTACCGTAACGGCGAGTTACTGAGCGAGCCGTATATCTATCACAAGTCGGGCGTCATCGACTCCTACAAGGACAACTTCCCGAGCGAGCCTGGATCGATGTATCTGGATCTGGCGCGCGAGCCTCGGCTACGGGACATGCTACAGAATCACGTGGTCAATGGCGAAGTAGTGGTGCCGCCTGAGAGCTACTTCGCAATGGGCGACAACCGGGACAACTCCCTGGACAGCCGGTTTTGGGGCTTCGTCCCCCGCGAGAATATCATCGGCAAACCGCTGCTGATTTACTGGTCGTACGAAGCCAGCACCGATCAACTCACCGGTAATTCGGTGGATTCCCTGATGAGCCACTTTAAAGATCTTCTGCTGCACTTCTTTTCACGAACTCGCTGGAGCCGCACTTTTCGCCTGATCCATGGCTTCCCCGACAGGGATTTGCCGAAAGCTGTTCAACCCGCGCCGACGCCCAGTGCACCTCCGGCGGCGACGCCTGTTCCAGTACACTAACCGTTCAGCGTCCGCTGAAATTCAGAGCAACTCCATTGCGCGCTAGGAATCTAACCAGTGGTCCGCCTTACAATGCGCGACATAGAATAAAGATCGGAGCTAACTATGGCATTTACCCTTCCAGCCCTTCCTTACCCCGCTGAAGCACTCGAGCCTTACATTGACACCAGAACCATGGAGATCCACCATGGAAAACATCACCAGGCATACGTCACAAATGTGAATAAGGCGCTCGAATCAGCCCCGGAACTGGCCAGCAAGACGGTTGACGAGTTGCTCGCCAACAACCTGGCTATTGTTCCAGACGCCATCAAGACCGCTGTTCGAAACAACGGCGGCGGGCATGCGAACCACTCGTTGTTTTGGACTCAGCTCGCTCCTAATGCCGGTGGTGCGCCAAAAGGCGACATTGCCAGCGTGATCAGCGCGAACTTTGGGAACTTCGACGCATTCAAAGAGAAGTTTGCCGCGGCGGCTACGGGTCGCTTCGGTTCCGGATGGGCTTGGCTGACAAAAGACAGTGCCGGTAAGTTCGAGATTTCCTCCACTGCCAATCAGGACAGCCCAATCATGGAAGGCAAGAAGCCGATTCTGGGCTTGGATGTTTGGGAACACGCTTATTACCTCAAGTATCAGAACCGCCGTCCTGATTACATCGCAGCCTGGTGGAGCGTGATTAACTGGGACACGGTCAACGCCCAACTGAAATAGCGAAAAACGTGGCGCAGGCTTTAGCCTGCTGAGCCGAGATTCGTCTCGGCTTTCGCCGGACTTTTCACACAGACTCTGACTCTGGCGCGCACAATCGCTCTGCGGATAACGCGGGAGTTTCGATCCTACCCTATCGAGCTTCCGAAGCTTTGGCTTTCGCTTCCTCACCCACGGGCCGGAGTCCGTGCTCACGGGCCAACGCCCGTGCTCCAGGGGCCGGAGTCCATGCCGCATGGCAGCCCGCCAATCAGGCTTCACCAGACCCGGCAGGACTTGGGAGGCTCCGCGAACATCGGGTCGCCTTCCTTGCATCCGAAGGCCTGGCTGAATTGCGGCATGTTGGAGACCGAGCCGTTGACGCGAAAGGCGGGCGGCGAGTGAGTGTCCGTTTGCGCGGCCATTCGCTTTTCCTCTTCGCGGCTGTCCTGACACCACACCTGGCCGAAGCCGAGGAAGAAGCGCTGCTCAGGGCTGTATCCATCCAGCTTCATCGAGGGTCGTCCCTCCATGGCCAAGCCGTTCATGAGGGCCATGAAGGCAAGGCGCAGGCCGCCGTTGTCCGCCGTGTTTTCACTGAGCGTCAATTCACCGTTCAAATGAACGCCTGGAACCGGACTGAAGGCCGAGTATTCGCTGACGATGCATTCTTCGCGAGTCTTGAAAGCTTCCGCATCCTGCTCGCGCCACCAATCGCGGAGATTGCCGGCGGCATCGAATTGACGCCCTTCATCGTCGAAGCCGTGGGTCAGCTCGTGCCCAATAACGGAGCCGATTCCTCCCGCATTCACCGCGACATCAGCCCGATTCGAATAGAACGGCGGCTGCAGAATGCCGGCCGGGAAGTTGATGTTGTTTTGCTGAGGATCGTAGTAGGCGTTCACCGTGGGCGGCGTCATTTCCCATTCCGCGCGATCCACGGGCTTGCCGATCTTGGCAAGCTGGCGCTTGAATTCAAAGTCCTCGGCCCTTCCATAATTGCCAAAATAATCACCATTCGCCACCGTGACCGGGGAGTAGTCGCGCCACTTATTGGGATAACCGATCTTGTTGGTGACGGCCTTGAGCTTGATCAGCGCCTGTTTCTTGGTCTCATCGCTCATCCAGGGAAGTGAATCGATATCGGACGCCATAGCGCGTTCAATCTGGGCGACGAGTTCCAGAGTGCGCTGCTTGCCTTCTTCGCCAAACGTCTTATCGACAAACTTCTGTCCCAACGCTTCACCGAGCTGCGCGTCGGTGGCTTCAACACAACGCTTCCAGCGCGGCGGGAGTTGGGTGGCGCCGGTTAGCGTTTTGCCGTAGAAATCGAAGTTTTCATCGACGATCGCCTTGGTGAGGAGGTCGGCGTTCGCTGTGATAT
>JBAUOG010000101.1:0-9457 GCA_049579625.1 Bryobacteraceae bacterium | reverse complement strand
GTACTTGGACTATTACAACGCAAGGTGGTATGAGTTTACAGGCTTTTTGCCCGATCGATACGGCGACCTTGCAAACTGGGAGCCGCTTGTCCATCCTGACGATTTCAAAGCTTGCTACGAAGCCTGGCTCCGTTCGATGGAGAGTGGGACGCCATACCGGATTGAACACCGCTTATGGGATTGGCGTGCAAACCGTTACTGCTGGTATCTGGGCCGGGCCTTGCCAGTGCGAGGCGAGTCCGGTCGCGTCGTTAAGTGGATTGGAACCTGTACCGACATCGACGAAGAGAAACGCACGGAAGAGGAGCTCCGTCACGCCAACCAAGCCCTCGAGCAATTTGCGTTCGCGGCCTCCCATGACTTACAGGAGCCACTTCGAAACATCGTAGTGCTTACTCAACTGATGCAACAGCGCTACGGGGCCAAGCTCGATGAAGATGCGGATAAGTTTCTGGAAACCATCGTGGAGGGGGCGCTGCGCATGGGGCGCTTGGTTTCGGGCCTCCTCGATTACACCCAGTCGGCGAATCCGGCCACGGAGGCTGCAACCATCGTGGACGTTGAGATTGTTTTTGAACGGGTGCTCAAGAATCTTGATGGCGCCCTGCATGAGCGTCTTGCCACGATCACACATGACAAACTACCGTCTGTTCTCGCCAAAGACGTGCACATAGAGCAATTGCTTCAGAACCTCATCGGAAACGCGATCAAGTATTCCAAAGACCATGAGCCGCCGCGAGTGCATGTCTCTGCTGTGCAGCAATCCGGCCAGTGGCGCTTCGCCATCCGGGACAACGGGATTGGTATTGCCCCGCAATATCTGGATCAAGTGTTTGGCATCTTCAAGCGCCTGCATGCGAAGGAAGGCAAGTATTCGGGCACTGGCTTAGGTCTGGCTATTTGCCAGAGAATCGTGCAGAGTTATGGCGGGCGTATTTGGGCGGAGTCGGAAGTTGGCTGCGGTTCGACCTTTTACTTCACCGTTCCTGCCGCAGGTGGCACTAAATGACCCGGCCTAAGCTGATCGTCGTTGCAGAAGACAATGCCACAGACGTTTTCCTGGTGCGTTCTGCGCTTGAGCAGGAACGCGTCGATTGCCGGCTGCATGTAGTTTCGGATGGCGAACAGGCAGTTCGCTTTTTGGAGGAAGTTGAAGTCGACGCCGCCCCGTGCCCGGACCTTCTGCTGCTTGACGTAAACCTGCCCAGAATCGGTGGTTGGGAAATTCTTGAGAGACTCAGAAAGAGCACCAAATGCTCCTCTGTGCCGGTGGTTGTCATGACCTCTTCGAACTCTCCCGACGATAAAGAGCGTGCAAAACGGCTGGCACTGGCGCATTGCTTCATTAAGCGCGCCGATCTCAAAGAGTTTATGAAACTGGGAGCGGTGGTGCGGGAGGTTTTGGAGAAGAGTTTTACGAATTGACGGCGTCCTCGTGTCCTATTGTTCCGACTAGGGGAATCTCCAGTACCCTGGAGTGGCTTGCCATTGGTAGAATTCGGTGCTTATCGCCCGCTTCCAGGGAAATTAAGAGGGATATGCGCTCTTCTAAGCTCAAGACTCGTGAATCTGATCCGCTTGGAGCCGGACTCCCGAAATGTCCGACCGGCATCCACGGGCTTGACGAGATCACGCTCGGCGGTCTTCCACAAGGGCGTCCGACGCTCGTCTGTGGAAGCGCGGGCTGCGGCAAGACGCTAATAGGAATGGAATTCCTGGTTCGTGGTGCAACCCAGTTTAACGAACCGGGTGTCTGCCTCTCCTTTGAAGAATCGGCCGAAGAGCTCGCGACCAATGTTGCGTCACTCGGGTTCGACGTGGCCAGCCTCGTTGCCCAGGAGAAGCTGGCGATCGACCACGTCTACTTGGAACGAAGCCTGGTTGATGAGGCCGGGGACTATGACCTGGAGGCTCTATTCCTACGGCTCGGTTACGCCGTCGATTCGATCGGAGCCAAGCGAGTACTCATCGACAGCATCGAAGCTCTTTTCGCCGGACTTGACAATGAAGCGGTATTGAGAGCTGAACTACGCCGTATGTTCCGCTGGCTCAAGGAAAAGAAACTCACGGCGGTTGTAACCGCCGAGCGGGGACAGGGCACGCTGACGAGACACGGGCTGGAAGAATACATTTCCGACTGTG
Source organism: Bryobacteraceae bacterium (assembly GCA_049579625.1). GTDB lineage: Bacteria > Acidobacteriota > Terriglobia > Bryobacterales > Bryobacteraceae > CAJCIT01. Next base: position 7,315 of record JBAUOG010000101.1, on the reverse strand, counting down.
TGATTCTCCTCGATCATCAAGTCGTCGAGACCGTTGTCACCAGGCGCCTCCGCGTCGTCAAATACCGCGGTTCGGCCCACGGTACAAACGAGTATCCTTTTCTGATTGAAGGCGATGGCATCTCGGTTCTTCCGGTGACCTCGATCGAGCTGAAGCACCCGGCATCCAACCAACGGATTCCAACGGGAGTGGCGTCCCTCGATGGCATGCTCGGCGGTAAGGGCTACTTCCGCGGCAGCAGCATCCTGATTTCCGGAACGGCAGGCACGGGCAAAACTAGCTTGGCCGCTCATTTTCTGGATGCCGCCTGCGCTCGCGGGGAGAGATCCGTGTCTTTCTCGTTCGAAGAGTCGCCGGATCAGATGGTCCGGAACATGCGGTCCATCGGTATAGACCTTGGGCGTTGGATCGACAAAGGACTGCTGCGCGTCGAAGCCGCCCGGCCCACCGCGTTCGGGCTTGAAATGCATCTGGTCAAAATTCACAAGATTGTCGAAGAATTCAAGCCCAGCAACGTTGTGGTGGACCCGGTGACGGGCCTGCTGCACGCGGGCGAGGCACTAGCGACCAGTAGCATGCTGCTGCGGCTGATTGATTATCTGAAGTCAAAGCAGATCACCACGTTGCTAACCACGCTGACAAGCGGTTCGGATCCTGAGGAGCAGACAGAGGTCGACATTTCGTCGCTGGTGGATGCCTGGGTGTTGCTGCGCGATATCGAAAGCGGTGGTGAGAGGAACCGCGGCCTCTATGTGTTGAAGGCGCGCGGCATCGCACATTCCAATCAGATCCGGGAATTCCTTCTGACCGGGCACGGCGTTGAACTTCGCGAAGCTTACCTCGGCGAAGCGGGCCTCCTAACCGGCTCGGCACGCCTCAGGCAGGAAGGCCGTGATGCTTCCGCTGCGCTGATGGCGCGCCACGAGATCGACCGAAAGCGCCTTGTTCTGGAGCGTAAACGCACGGCCTTGGCCGCTCAAATAGCAGCTCTCCAGGTTGAACTGGAAACCGAAGAGCAGGAATCGCAGCAACTCGCTTTGCAGGACGAGTTGCGATTGAAGAAGTGGAAGCAGGACCGTAGCGAGATGGCGAGGAGCCGCTCCGTGGCGGCGATTCCGGAGCAAGGAAATGGCCGGCGCACGTCCAAAACGCGTGAGGGGGAGAAATGAACGAGCAACGTTTGATGCCGACGGCTCAGCCGGAATCTCAGGCAGTTGAGAACCCCGAATGGGAATTGAGGTTGTACGTTGCGGGACAAACCGCGCGATCACTGCAAGCATTCGCCAATCTGAAGCGGATTTGCGAGGAGCATCTCGCGGGCGAGTATCGCATTGAAGTCGTCGATTTGCTAAAGAACCCACAGCTGGCGAAAGGGGATCAGATACTGGCCCTTCCGACGCTTGTTCGTAAGCTGCCGGAGCCGGTCAGAAAGATCATCGGCGACCTGTCGAATACCGAGCGTGTGCTGGTTGGCCTCGATATACGCGAGAGATCGACGAAGGCGGCGCAATGAAGAAGGCCGACCCGAGAGATGAGGTTGAAGCATTTGAACGCGCTTTGGCGGCCGATCCCCAATCCGAGCACTATCTTTTGAAGCTCTATGTCACGGGCAGCACTCCACGCTCCACCAAAGCGATTCGAAATATCCGGGCTCTCTGCGAAGAAAAGCTGCGCGGGCGCTACGAACTGGAAGTCATCGATATTTACCAGCACCCGGAAGATATAAGCCCGGAACAGATTGTCGTCACTCCGACCCTGATCAAGAAACTGCCGCTACCCCTACGCAGGATTATCGGAGACCTGTCCGACGAACAACGGGTGCTGGTAGGTTTGAATCTGATTGCCCATGAACCACTGATCAACCCCCCGGAGAAAGCGCATGGCGCCTGAGGTTCGAGAAGATCTGCGAGAGTTCGTCGCCGATCTTCAGCAACGCCTCGAAGATGCTGAAGAAACACTTCGCGCTCTGAGGAACGGCGAGGTGGATGCGGTAGTCGTTACCGGGCCGGATGGCGAGCGGGTATACACGCTCAAAGGCGCCGACGAAGCCTACCGGGTGCTGGTCGAGGGAATGTCGGAGGGCGCTCTAACCCTCGGCCTCGACGGCGTAATACTCTATTCGAACGAACAATTCGCTTCTAGCGTTAAACGCCCGCTAGAACAGGTGATCGGGTCGCGAATACAGGATTTTGTCGCGCCGGAAGATGCTGGTGCAGTTTCGTCTTTGTTAACCGCACGTGATGGCAGAAAGGCCGAAGTTCGGTTGAGAACGGAACTGGGTAACGCGGTGCCGGTCTATCTGTCCGCTGAGAACCTGGTCCTGGACGACATCGAGTGCCTTTGTCTTATTGTCACGGACCTGACCGAGCAGAAACGCAGCGAAGAGATTCTGGCCGCGGAGAAACTGGCGCGTTCAATTCTCGAACAGGCAGCCGAAGCCATCCTGGTGGTCGATCCGGAGGGTCGGATCAGCCGGGCAAGTCGCGCGGCCGAGCGACTGGCGGGCGCGCCGATCCTACAACGCGAATTCGATGACGTCTTTCGGATCACGACCGAATCCAACCAAGCCTACTCCTTCCGGGAAATCTTGCGGACGCTCAGCCAAAGGCGCGCGGTCCAGAACATCGAAGCAACGGCTGTAACCGGCCGTGGAAGCAAGATCGATTTAATCCTGAGCGCAGCAATGCTCTCCAGTCCCGAGTCGGGGCTCCTGGGATGCGTTCTTCATTTAACGGACATTACCGAGCGCAAGCGCCGGGAAAAGCGGCGGGAAGAAGCGGAGAGGGAGGCGCGGGAAAGCCAAGCCACGCTGCAGAGCTTTTATGACAGTTCGCCGCGGCTGATGGGATTATGCGAGTTGGACGGCGAAGAGATCATCTACATTTATGTCAACCGGGCTACGGCCGAGTTCCTCCGAATCGAGGCGGCAGCGATAGCGGGGAAAAAAGTCCAGGAGATCGGCATTCCGGCGGACCTCGAAACGTTGTGGGCCGAACAATGTCGTCACTGCCTGGAACTGGCTTCTCCGGCGCAATTTGAGTTTGAGTACACAACGGACTCGGGAAGCCGATGGTTGAGCGACGTCGTCAACTATGTCGGTTCAGGTCCTACCGGTTTGCCGAGGTTCAGCTTTATCGCCGAAGACGTAACCGAAAAGCGGCGAGCGGACGAACTCATTCGACAGTCCAATGAAGATCTGCGGCGGGCCAACGCGGACTTGGAACAGTTTGCCTTTGCAGCAAGCCACGACCTGCAGGAGCCCCTAAGGCAGGTCGCCCTATTCAGCCAGCTGATCGACCAGAAGTACGGGCCGCAACTGGACGCGAAGGCCCGGGACTACCTTCGCTACTGCGTTGAGGGAGCCCAACGGATGGGGAACTTAATCCACGATCTCCTGGCCTACTCACAGGCTGGTAAAACTTCTCAGGGCCCGGCCGCTCTAGTTGACGCGAACGAGGCGATTGAGGAAGTACGAAAGAATCTCGCCGTGGCAATTGAGGAGAGCGGGGCAGTCCTCACCGTTTCGCCCCTTCCGAAAGTCTATTGCGATGCAGTTCCTCTCAGCCACTTGTTTCAGAATCTGATTTCGAATGCTCTCAAATACCGCAGTGAAGACGCGCCGAAGATCGACGTGTTCGCCGTGGACGATGGTTCCAACTGGCGTTTCACGGTGGTGGACAATGGGATCGGCATTGCACCGGAGTACCGTACAGAGGTATTTGGGATTTTCAAAAGGCTGCACGCCCATAAAACCTATGCGGGTAGTGGCGTCGGGCTCGCCATCTGTCAAAAGATCGTCGAGCGATATGGCGGCCGGATTTGGGTTGAATCCGAGGTAGGCCGGGGATCTGAATTCCACTTCACGTTGCCAAAAGAGGTTGGGTAGCAGACCGCCTTAAGAAGGCCGGAGGGCGAAACAAAAAGGCGAGGACCCTATCCAACAATTAGAGGATCCCTTTTCGGGAATAGCTGGTGACTCAGAGTTCTGACCTACATCTTGGCGAAACGCATCGAGCGAAAATCGTGCTGATCGAGGATAGTCACGCCGATCAGTTCATGATTCTCGAAGCCTTACGGCGAAACGTGGCCGAATTTGACGCTGAAGTGATCGGCGACGCACCCAAGGCTAAGAAAAGATTAACTGATATCGAACGCGACCCGCTCGAGAGCACGCCGGATCTGTTTCTGATCGATCTGAATCTTCCGGGCGGATGGGGAGGCGCGATCGCCGAGCAGATCAGGGGAAGTTCCCGCTTTCCGGACGCCGCTGTGGTGATCATGTCGTCGTCCAGACGGCCCTCCGATGTCGATCTGGCCCGAAGCTTGCACTGTTCCTATTTCCACAAAGCGCAAGGGCTCGACGCTTTTTTCAAAATCGGTAGTCTGGCTCGCGACCTTTTGCACGTTTCTGGTCCGGCGAGCTAAGTCTCTTCCTGTGGAGCAAGGATCGAATCCTGCGGCGGCTTGTCAAGCCGCCTCGTGGCGCAGGCTGTTAGTTAGCCTGCAGAGCCGAGATTCGTCTCGGCTTTTCATCTGCGAGGGTAAACGGAACCGCTCCGGAGCCAAGCCGCCGCCCTCCTGAGTCCGGCTGCAAACATTTCATCGTTCCATCGTCAGCCGGGAAAATACGCTACATGTTCAAATGTCCTGCGTCGAACACACCAGTTTAGACACGCTGCCGGCGACCGCGCGTCTACATCGCTTTGCGCGCATTTGCTAACAAAGGAAACGGCTCCGGGAGTCGCAGTCGACTCTGGAGGTTCAAATGCACTCAGTCGTACTGAAGGGGCTAGTGGAAAGAAATCCTACTAGTGCAGTTCCGAAGTGGCTAGGCACCCCCGTTCTGACGACTGCAGCGGAGCGGGGCGCCCAAGTGCGGCCCTCTCAGAGGTGACAAAAATGACATTAGACATCCAGGCTCTTTCCTTGGAAAACCTCAATTGGTTCAAACCGTGTGAATGCGGTAGCCATTCCTTTTACTTGGACGACAAGATGAAGTGGCAGTGTTCACGTTGCAAGCCTCACCACCAACTGGATACGATTCGGTTCGAACTTTACGAAGACTCGTTGGCGGTAGATCAAGATAAGGCGAACAGTGCGCATTACGCGACACGGCATTAAGGGCTGCACTATTAAGCACAACGTCACAAGTGTTGCCCGAGAAGAAAACAGCGTCTGAGCCTGTGAAGACTCCACCACTGAACCGCGCGCGTCAGCAAGCGGATGCGTAGCTGTTTACGGCGCGATTTTTAGTCATTTCCAAAAAGCAGGTCCTCGTATTACCCAGTAGTTACTTCGGCCCAAGGGTCGGAGACTATGCGCGGGCAACTGGATGGCGTCATTGCCAAACAAAACCCTATAGGTTCGGTTAACGCGCCATGCTCAAGATCAACAATTATCGATCGGCAGACTGCGTGGTGGGAGGGTTTCGGTACGTCGCACGGTGCCGATCTCTAAACTTCTGCCGAACTTTGAGGCGCCGATTTTTCTTTCGACTTACTCGTTCGGCAAGAAATGGTTCTTGCGCGCCGGTGATTTGGGCCTCTCACCGCTGAGGATCCCTGGTCTTCGCAGCGAGATCTCACCAGGTGAGACGACTTTCTCTTCCCGCGTCACGGGAGCGGGTTCCGTCGCCGCTTCCTTTGGCGGAACCGACGAAGTCTCCGCCGGACCCACGGGGTTCCCGGCGGCATCAATACGCTCGACCTCAGCCTGCTCATGTTTGAGCGCCACTCTTTGGACGTGCCTTTGCTCCACGACCCTCTTAATAACGTGGATTTCCTCGGTTAAAACGAATTGCTTCTCGGTCTTCAGGATTTCCTTCACGACCGGAACAATCACAGTGTCACCCTCATGACGGACGGGCAGGGGCCCCGAGACGACTTCGTCCCGGAGCACCCTTCGTACTTCGACCTGTTCGCTTCGCAGCGGCTGGTCAATGATTTCCTCGTCCTCTCCGACGCGCTTCTTGACCCTCACCCCACCCGTTGGAACTCTTCGGACTCCGCGCCGCAGTTCTTCGGAAAGTACCGGAACTACGATGGAGTCGTCTCTCGAATCACGATCGAAGTCTCCCATCGCGTCCTCCGTTACTTGCCCGTGACTCTGTTCCACCCGTAGCGGACGGCGTCCTTTAGACGGTCCCAGCTTCCTTCGGGATGACGACGGCCGAACTCCGTTCTTACAGTTGGTTCAACGTCTTCCCATCGTTTGCCGGTAAATCGCGGATCGCCAGCCATTGTCGATCCGTACTCATAAGCTGGTTTGTAGGTGTTATAGTCGCCACCGTCCGAACTGAACCGGCGCTTGAAGTCATTCTGAAAGTCCGCATCGTAATTGCGCGGATCGCCAAACCCTGCGTCTGGCCTGATAGGCTCGGTCTGAACTTCGGTGTGCCGCAAAGTTTCGCGGACGGTTTCCGTACGTTCGGTCGATTCCTTCCCGACGCGGACCTCCTCCACGACGCGGGCTCGCTTTTGAATTACTGGCTCCTCGGACATCTCGACGACGTCGATGGTCTGATCGCGCAAAGATGCCTGATCGGCTCCGCTGGCCGCGCGGTCGGCAGGTTGACGGTCCACTACCACTCGCTCCTGGCGTAGCCGTACCTGCTCTTCTACGGGTTCTTCCACGGTCCTGCTATACACGCGAACCCCGCCAGTCACGACAGGGCGCTTGCCTACCTCCAACTCTTCCCGAACAACCTCAATCGTGCGCTCCTCGTCCCCGCGATTTTCCCGGTTGCCGACGGGAGTGCGTGGCCCTACCGTTGACTGGCTCGGCGCCACCACTAAATCGGCGCCCCTCGCATTGAAGTCAGCGCCTCTCTCGGTGAAGGCCTCACCGCGAGCAGTAAAGTCACTTGGGTTCTGGTTAGCGCCGCCAGCGGGGCGGATTTCGCCCGCTTCACCTGCTGGAAGGTCGGCATTGCCGTCTTCGATATCGACCGCATCGTGGCTGCTCAGTACTTCTATAGCCCGGTCGCGCGTCTCGTCTGTTGTCTCGACTGCGACCACAGCTCCGCCGGCCTTGGCGCGCTCCGAGTATCGTTCGGCGGCGCTGTCATATTCATCAGATCCAAAGAGCGACCGGAACCAGCCTGCGATGCCTCCGCCGTGCGCTTCTGACTTCGTGCGACCGTTGGTTCCGGCACCGCCATTCCTGGCATCAGTCTCCTCACTGTCAACATAATCGCTCGTACGTCCATAGTCGTTGCTTGTGCTAACGTGCAGTTGCTCGCGAGAAAAGCCATGGGCGATGAGATCATCAAACGCTGCTTGAGCTGCAGCTTCATCCTTAAAATAAGCGACCACTG
>JBAUOG010000100.1:0-1742 GCA_049579625.1 Bryobacteraceae bacterium | reverse complement strand
TCTTGCAGCTCCGCCACAGAAAGCTCCTCTTGCGCCAGCAAATGGAGAATGCGCAAGCGACTGGAATCGCCCAGCAACCGGAGCGCTTTAATGATTGACGGCATGGCTTCGATAACGATATGATATCAACGTATCAAGATTTATCGATACGACATTATAACGAGGCATTTGATGAGCACTGCAACACTGAACCGAATCGCAACGGAATACAAGGTCGCTGATCTGGCGCTAGCCGACTGGGGCCGTAAAGAGATCACGGTGGCCGAGCACGAGATGCCGGGCCTGATGGCCATTCGCAAGAAGTACGCCAAGGACAAACCCTTGGATGGTGTAAGGATCACTGGATCGTTGCACATGACGATTCAAACTGCGGTGCTGATTGAAACGCTGGTGGACCTGGGCGCGGATGTGCGCTGGGCGAGCTGCAACATTTTTTCGACGCAGGACCATGCGGCAGCCGCGATCGCAGCGGCGGGTGTGCCGGTATTCGCCTGGAAGGGCGAATCGCTGGAAGAGTACTGGGACTGCACACTGAAGGCTGTGTTCCACCCGAAGGGTAACGGCCCGCAGCTAGTGGTGGACGACGGCGGCGATGTGACGCTCCTGATCCACAAAGGCTACGAACTCGAAGAAGGCAGCGACTGGGTCAACAGCCCGTCGGGCAGCAAAGAAGAGCAGGTGATCAAAGATCTGCTCAAGAGAGTTTATGCCGAGAATCCGACCCGTTGGCACGACATCGTGAAGGAATGGCGCGGCGTTTCGGAAGAGACGACGACTGGTGTGCATCGCCTGTACAAGATGAGGGAAGCCGGCAAGCTACTGGTGCCCGCCATCAATGTGAACGACTCGGTGACCAAGTCGAAGTTCGACAATCTGTATGGTTGCCGGGAGTCGCTTGCGGACGGCATCAAGCGCGCCACCGATGTGATGGTGGCTGGCAAGGTCGCCGTGATTTGCGGTTACGGCGACGTGGGCAAAGGTTCAGCACATTCGCTGCGCGGGTTGGGCGCTCGCGTCATTGTGACGGAGGTCGACCCCATCAATGCGCTGCAGGCCGCGATGGAAGGCTTCGAGGTCACGACCGTCGAAGACACCCTAGGCCGCGGCGACATCTACGTCACCTGCACCGGCAATGTGGACATCATCACGCTTGAGCACATGAAGCGCATGAAGGATCAGGCGATTGTCTGTAACATCGGGCACTTCGACAACGAGATCCAAGTGGATCTGTTGGACAAGGCGCCGGGCGTGACAAAGATCGAGATCAAGCCGCAAGTTGACCAATACACTTTCCCGGACGGTCACAGCATTTTTATGCTGGCCGAAGGGCGGCTGGTAAACCTCGGCTGCGCTACTGGCCATCCGAGCTTCGTGATGAGTAACAGCTTCTCGAACCAGACGCTGGCTCAACTTGACCTCTGGAAAAACAAGGACGTTTACAAGGTGGATGTCTACACGCTGCCTAAGCGGCTCGACGAAGAAGTAGCCCGCTTGCACTTAGAAAAGATCGGCGTCAAGCTGACCACCTTGACGCCCAAGCAGGCTGAGTACCTCGGCGTGGCTGTGGATGGCCCCTACAAAGCCGAGCACTATCGCTACTAAACCGGCAGAACAGGCGGGGCAGAACCGGGACGGGCAGAACCGGGACGGACTTGATTTTTCTGAGAGAAATCGGGCCTAACGAGCACTTACCTGTTTACGATCGCCCGGTCGGGCGGGAGTCAGGGAAGTCCCGAGTATGC
>JBAUOG010000099.1:0-6527 GCA_049579625.1 Bryobacteraceae bacterium | reverse complement strand
GCTCCAGAAGGAGGGTGAGCTGGGCCGGCGCAAGATTACCCAATGGACGCGCTATTTAACCGTCGGCCTGGCCATGATCCAATCCATCGGTATTGGCACGGCGCTGCAGTCCTCCGACGGCAACTTCGTCCTTCACCCCGGCTTTGGCTTCATCTTCTTGACGATGTTGACCTTCACTACCGGCACGGCATTTATTATGTGGCTGGGTGAACAGATCAGCGACCGCGGCATCGGCAACGGTATGTCGCTGATCATCTTCGTGGGCATCATCGTGGGCCTGCCCCGCGCCATCGTCGATATCTATAACCGCGTGTTTGTGACTCGCGATTGGCCGGCCATTCAGTTAATCATCATCCTCGCGGTTATGATCGCGGTGGTTGCATTCATCGTGCTGGTCGAACGCGGCGAGCGCCGCATCCCCGTTCAGTACGCCAAGCGAATCGTCGGACGCCGCATGATGGGCGGCCAGTCCACACACTTGCCACTTAAGGTAAATGCCGGCGGCGTCATCCCGGTCATTTTCGCGTCTTCGCTGTTGGCTCTTCCACAGACGGCATTGCAGTTCCCCATCGTCAAGAACAGTCCCTGGCTTAGTAATATGTTGAGCGCCCTTGGCGGCGCCCAGCCGCTTTACTATGTTCTGTTCATCGCGCTCATTGTCTTCTTCTGCTTCTTCTACGTTTCCATCATCTTCAACCCGAACGAAGCGGCCGACAACATGCGTAAGTATGGTGGGTTTATTCCCGGCATCCGGCCCGGTAAGAATACAGCCGAGTACATGGACAAGATTTTGTCCAAGATCACCGTGGTCGGTGGTCTCTATCTGTCAATTCTTTCTATCATTCCGCAGATCATGATCTCGGGCATCAAGCTGCAGCGACTGCCGCTCGTCGGTAACTTCATCGACGCGCATTTCCCGCGCTTCCTCCTGGATGGACTTGGTGTGAACTTCTTCTTCGGTGGCACCTCCCTGCTGATCGTCGTCGGCGTGGCGATGGACACCGTTAATCAGATTGAAGCGCAGTTGATTATGCGCCATTACGAGGGCTTCACTCCGCGCGCCGGTCGAATTCGTGGCCGCCGCAGCAGTGTGTGAGCCGTCTGGCCTCTTAATTGGAATCTCGTGACGCTGTTTTGTCGGCTGTGGGCGGGGCGAACCCCGGAAGTGGAAACACTATCCCGGCGGTGATCCTATTTGGTTCGCCAGGGTCCGGTAAGGGAACCCAAGCCAAGCTGCTTCGCAAGAACTGTGTGGTTGGACCGCATGTTTCCACCGGTGACATGCTTCGCCACCATATTGAGGCGGGCGACGAGATTGGACAGGAAATCCGGCAGCTGATGAAATCGGGCAAGCTAGTGCCCGACGAATTGGTGAACCGGTTGGTCGAAATACGGCTTCAGCGCCCGGATTGCCGGGATGGAGTCATCCTGGATGGGTACCCCAGGACCCTGGCCCAGGCTGGTGTTCTGTTGAAAATGCTACGGTTACGCGGAATGGCGCCCGTCGTGGTACACTTGGTGGTTGACTACGAAAAGATCGTAGCCCGCCTGAGTGGCCGTCGGCAGTGCCCCGTTTGTGGAACCCTCTACAGCGTTTCGACGAATCCTCCCAAGGTAGCTGGTAAATGCGACCTGGATGGGGCTGCGCTGGTAACCCGCGACGATGACCGTGAAGACGTGATTCGTGAGCGGCTCCAGCAGTATGAGCTGCAAACGCGCCCGCTTCTCGAGTTTTTCGGGAAGGCTGGTGTGCGGATCTTTGAAATAGCTGGTGGAAGTGCGGATCCTGCCTCGATCTCCGGAGACATTTGCCGTTTCCTGGATTCCGTTAGGATGGGCTCGCTCAAAGCCAGTGGACGGTTGGAATGATTGTGCGGAGAAGTCCGGTCGAGTTGGATAAGCTGCGGCGCAGCGGTTTACTCGTGTATCAGATCCTTCAGGACTTGAAGGGCATGGTAAGCGAGGGGATCACCACTCAGGATCTGGAAGAAGCGGCCGTGAAGATGATTGCGGATGCCGGTGCGAAACCGGCCTTCAAAGGCTATTATTCGCAGGCTGCCGGCACCAAATACCCCTTCGTGCTGTGTACCTCGGTGAACGAAGAAGTTGTGCACGGAATGCCTTCGGCCAGGCGGAAGCTGAAGTCGGGCGATATCGTTTCGATCGATACCGGCGTCCAGGTCGACGGCTATTTCGGCGACTCGGCTGTGACGGTCGCCGTAGGCGAAGTGAGCGATTCGGTGAAGCGGTTGCTGAAAGTCACCGAAGAAAGTTTGGAACTGGCCATCGATCAGGTTCGGGCCGGGAACAGGTTGTTTGATATCTGCGGTACGGTCGAAAAGCACGTCGTTTCCAACGGCTTCTCGATAGTCCGCGAGTTTGTTGGTCATGGAATCGGAACCTCGCTCCACGAGGAACCCCAGATTCCGAACTATGTGGATCGCAACAGTGAGAACCCCCGCCTGAAACCGGGGATGGTGCTCGCGATTGAGCCGATGGTGAATGCCGGGAAACCCGACACCAAAGTGCTCTCCGATCGCTGGACTGCTGTGGCGAAAGACGGATCGTTTTCGGCGCACTTTGAACACATGGTCGCCGTGACGGATAACGGTCCCTGGGTTCTGTCGCGGCCCTGAAGAAGTATGCCGGACGCGAGCGCTGAGAGGGTGACCGAAGCGATCGTGGTCGAGTTGCTTCCCAGTGCGCTGGTGCGGATCAGGTTGGAAGGAGAGCACGAATTGGTGGCTCACCTGCCCAGCTCCCAGCGGGCCAATTTTGTGCGGTTGCGGGTTGGCGACCGGGTGCGTGTGGCGCTTTCGCTGACAGACCGGACGCGCGGCAGAGTTTTAGAGTTGTTGACCAAAGTTTGACGGTTCCGGCCGCGGTTTTGCCCGGCCGAAGAGTTTGAGTTCAGGACGAGGATTATTGCCATGAAGGTGCGGGCATCGGTAAAGAAACTGTGTGATAAGTGCAAGGTGATCAACCGCCACGGTGTGGTGCGCGTCATTTGCACTAACCCAAAGCACAAGCAGCGGCAAGGCTAAGGGCTAAGAGGATACTGTTATGGCGCGTATTGCAGGCGTAGATCTACCAGCGAAGAAGCGGGCGGCCATCGGGCTGACCTACATTTATGGCATCGGCCGGACACGATCCCTGTCGTTGCTCCACCGGGCCGGTGTCGACGCGGATAAGAAAGTCGCCGACCTGACTGAGGAGGAAGTGAACCACCTCCGAACGCTCATTGAGAGCGAAGGCGCTGTCGAAGGCGACCTCCGCAAGGAAGTCTCGATGAACGTCAAGCGGCTCATGGAAATGGGCTCGTACCGTGGGCTTCGCCATCGTCGTGGCCTGCCGACGCGCGGCCAGCGCACCCATACCAACGCCCGCACTCGCAAGGGCCCGCGCCGCGGAACGGTCACCAACAAAAAGAAGGCGACATCCAAGACCTAATCAGGTCAAACGTGAGGACGTAGATGGCGAAAGCACCCGCAAAAACAACCAAGAAGAAGAGCTTCAAGAAGAAAGAAAAGAAGAGCGTTCCTTACGGGATCGTTCATATCCAGGCCTCGTTCAACAACACCATCGTCACGTTCACCGATCCCATCGGCAACGTGCTTGCCTGGTCCAGTTCCGGTTCGCTGGGTTTTCGCGGATCGCGCAAAGGAACCCCGTTCGCAGCCCAGCAGGCTTCGCTGACGGCCGCCACAAAGTCGAAGGAATCCGGACTTCGGTCCGTTGAGGTCCGCGTGAGTGGTCCGGGCAGTGGCCGCGAATCGGCTGTCCGCGCGCTGTCCACCGCTGGTATCGAAGTGAAAGCCATTAAAGACGTCACGCCGATTCCGCATAACGGTTGCCGGCCGCCTAAAAAGCGCCGCGTCTGACGCACTGAGTTTTTGTCTGCCCGAATCGGGGCAGGCTGCGGTTTGCGAGATTTGCAAATCGCGGAAAGCGGGACGAAGGTCAGAGCCTGACCGTAAACCGCACCAACCATCGCGTATCGGAGCTTTGCTCCGGCGTGAACGTACTTGAGGGAGGTACAATTTGGCTCGTTATATTGGCCCCGTGTGCCGGCTTTGCCGTCGCGAGGGCATGAAGTTATTTCTGAAGGGCGAACGTTGCCACACCGAAAAGTGTGCCATCGAAAAGCGCAACTTCGCTCCTGGCCAGCACGGCAAGGATAAGAAGGCCAAGGTTGTTGGTTACGGCCTCCAGCTTCGCGAGAAGCAAAAAGCCCGCCGCTACTTCCAGGTTCTCGAAGGCCAGTTCCGCAATCTGTTTGAGAAGGCCGCGAACCAGAAGGGCATTACCGGCGACAACCTGCTCTCCATGTTGGAACGCCGGTTAGACAACGTGGTCTACCGCATGGGCATCTCTACCAGCCGCGCGCAGGGCCGCCAGCTCGTCCGTCACGGGCACGTCACGGTCAACGGACGCAAGGTCAATATCCCGTCCTTCACCGTGAAAACTGGTGACACCATCGAAGTTCGCGCCAAGAGCAAAGAAAACTCGTCAATTCTCGCTGCCCGGGATGCCACGGCTCACACGCCCAGCCCGGCTTGGCTTGAGGTTGACAAAGAGGCTCTCAAGGGCCGTGTCCTCCAGGCGCCAAAGCGCGAAGAACTGGTGCAGATACAGCTCAACGAACAGCTCATTGTCGAACTCTATTCCAAGTAATGCCGGCCCTGCGCCGTGTCTTTTTGGAGTTTGTCAGTTCGATAGGACAAGGGTCATGCTTCGCCGGGCGCCTCAGGATGCCGTCAGGTGAAACGTTCAAAAGGAAAAAAACATGTTTAAAGGATTCCAGAAGCCCAAGCGTTTAGTTGCCAATACCGAAACGCTCACGGAACGCTTCGGTCAGTTCAATGCCCAGCCGTTCGAGCGTGGATTCGGATCCACCATCGGCACCGGCCTCCGCCGCGTGCTGCTGAGCTCCATCGAAGGCGCCGCCATTACCGGCGTGCGCATTGAGGGAGTTGCTCATGAGTTTAGCCCCATTCCCGGCGTGGTCGAAGACGCCACCGACATCATCCTCAATCTCAAGCAAGTCCCCTTCAAGATGGCCGGCGAAGGTACTCGCATCGCTCGCCTCAAGGTGGATGCGCCCGGTGAGGTGATGAGCGGCCAGATCGAAACCGATGCCGACGTCGAAGTGCTCGACCGCAATCTGCACATCGCAACCGTTGGCGAAGGCGGCAAGCTCAACATCGAAATGCGTATCAAGTCCGGCCGCGGCTACGTGTCGGCCGACCGCAACTACGACGAAGACCTGCCCATCGGGTACATCCCGATTGACTCGGTTCATTCGCCTGTGCGCAAGGTCAACTACACCGTCGAGGCCGCTCGTCTCGGTCAGAACACCGACTACGATAAGCTCACCATCGAGGTTTGGACCAACGGCGCTATCTCGCCGCAGGATGCCATCGGCCAGGCCGCCAAGCTTCTCAAGGACCACATGACGATCTTCATCAACTTTGAAGAGACGCCTGAGGTTCAGGAAGAGCCGGCCGAGCGCGCGCTCAACCAGATGACCGAGGTGCTTAACCGTTCGGTCGAAGAGCTCGAGCTCAGCGTCCGCTCCTACAACTGCCTCAAGAACGCCAACATTCAGACCATAGGCGATCTGGTGCAGAAGACGGAATCGGAAATGCTCCGCACCAAGAATTTTGGCCGCAAGTCGCTCAACGAAATCAAGGAAATCCTCAGCGGGCTGGGCCTTTCATTTGGCATGAAGTTCGATTCACAAGGCCGGCTCGTCGGCGGACCCCCGCCCTCGACTTCGTCCACCGACTATAGTTCGCTCGAGTCTTATCCCGACGAGGGATAATTGACCGCATCAGTTTTGTACAGGAGTTAGTGATATGAGACATCGCAAAGCAGGAGTAAAGCTAAAGCGGGACATCGGCGCGCGCCGGGCTCTGCTTCGCAGCCTCGTTACCAGCACCATTCTCGAGGAACGCATCACCACCACCATCCCGAAGGCCAAGGCCGCCAAGCCTCTGGTCGAGAAGATGATCACGCTCGCCAAGCGCGATACTCTCCATTCGCGCCGCCAGGCCGCTGCCTTCTTACTGACCCCGGAAGCGGTTCAGAAACTGTTCGAAAAGATCGGACCGCGATTCAACCAACGCGAAGGCGGCTACACCCGCATCGTGAAACTCGGCTGGCGTAAAGGCGACGGCGCCGAAACCGCTAAGCTCGAACTGGTCGGTTCGGAGCTCGTGAAGCGAGCCGCCGAACGCGCCAGGCGCCGCGAAGAACGCCTCAAGCAAATCAAGGAGAGCGGCGGCGAGGGCGAAGCGGAAGATTCGAAATAGCCCACCAAGTTAATCACGCAAGCGGCCCGGCGAGCACCAAAGCTCCCGGGCCGTTCTGCTTTTTTGTGACCCTGGCTCCAAACGTCTTTAGCCCGCATATCTCACAAGCTGGTTTGAGGGGGCAAGTTTGTGCGACTGGGGCAATTCGAGGCGGCCATTTTTGAATTGAGAAAAATACTGATCGATTTGGGCGGCATGAGGGGGTCATGGGTG
>JBAUOG010000098.1:0-3280 GCA_049579625.1 Bryobacteraceae bacterium | reverse complement strand
CCGCCGTCACCTTTGGCGCGATCCTCCACGAGGCTCCCGCGCCCGTAACTGCATTGAACCGCTCCCTTCCGCCCAAACTGGAGGAGATCATCAATAAGGCGCTGGAGAAGGATCGTGAGCTGCGCGCCCAGAGCGCGGCCGAAGTGCGCAGCGATCTCAAGCGCCTGAAGCGAGATCTTGAATCAGGCCGTACGGCCGCCGTGACAGTGGCCATTCCGGCTGTCGACATCGCCCCCCCAGTGAGCTTAGCCCCTACGCCTACGGCCGTAAGTCCTTCACGACTAACAACCGCGGACGCACCATCTCCCGGCCACCGCTGGCGGTGGGTCGTTCTCGGTGCCTGTGCTCTAGTGGCCTTAGCGGCGCTTGCCTTTGTCATGCGGCCGGTATTGCCTGAGCCCAAAGTCGTCAGTTCGCTACAGGTCACCACCGATGGCCAAGTCAAGTCCGGTGGCGCCACCGATGGCGCTAGGCTCTATTTCTCAAAAGGCGGCCAGGTTTACCAGGTTTCTAAGGCCGGCGGCGAAATCGTCCCTTTAACGCAAACCACCACTGACTTAGTTCCGTTCGACGTTTCCCGCGATCGCTCCCAGCTCCTGGCATTGACCACCGCCTTCGTGCCGGAAGGCGGCGCCGCGTGGACCCTCCCTGTCCTGGGAGGTTCGCCACGGCGATTGGGCAACCTCGTGGCTACCGATGCATCCTGGTCGCGCGACGGAAACAGACTGGCGTACACATCGGGCAATGATCTCTACCTCGCAAAAGCCGATGGCAGTGATACTCGCAAGCTAGTGAGCCTGTCCGGCACCGTCTCCTGGCCTCGCTGGTCGCCCGATGACGCTCGGCTGCGTTTCACTTTGGCCGACAAGAACGGCTCCAGCATATGGGAGATCGCCGCGGACGCCTCGGGCCTCCATCAATTACTTCCCGGCTGGAACGCCACACCAGCCGAGTGCTGCGGCAACTGGACGCCGGACGGAGCGTATTTTGTGTTCCAGTCGTCCAGAGGTGGTGTCGCAAACATCTGGGCTATGCGCGAGGCCGGCAGTCTGTTTCAAAAAGTGAACCACGAGCCCGTCGAGTTGACATCAGGGCCCACCAATACGTTTGGTCCCTTGCCTAGCCCGGATGGAAATCAGGTTTTTGTCCAGACCGTCCAACCCCGTGACCAGTTGGTTCGCTTTGACTCGAAGTCGCGCGAGTTCCAGCCGTTCTTCCCCGACGCACAATCTGATCTCCAGGCATCCGCCGTCGACTTTTCCCGGGATGGGCAATGGATCGCCTACGTGAACTACCTGGATGGCACGCTCTGGCGGAGTCACCCCGATGGCACCGAACGAAAGCAATTGAGCTTTGGACCACTCGAGGTTCAGTTGCCTCGCTGGTCCCCAGACGCCAGCAAGATCGCCTTCATGGGTCGAAACCCGGGCCAGCCTTGGCAGGTTTACATTTTGCGCGTCGAGAACGGCGCGCTCGACCGGCCTTTGCCCGATCAGCACGACCAGGCTGACCCCACCTGGTCGCCCGACGGAAAATCTCTGGCGTTCGGCGGACAAGCGGTGTTCGAGAAAGACGCCGCCGCCGTGAATGCCGTCCGA
Source organism: Bryobacteraceae bacterium (assembly GCA_049579625.1). GTDB lineage: Bacteria > Acidobacteriota > Terriglobia > Bryobacterales > Bryobacteraceae > CAJCIT01. Next base: position 1,682 of record JBAUOG010000098.1, on the reverse strand, counting down.
ATGCTCGATCTCGAAACTCACCAGGTCTCAGCGCTGCCCGGTTCCCAAGGCCTCTGGTCACCTCGCTGGTCGCCTACCGGACGCCACATGGCGGCCATGTCAAACGACGGTAACACCTTGCTTATCTTCGACTTCGGCACTCAGAAGTGGACCGATCTGGTGCATATGTCGCTAGGTTATCCGCAGTGGTCGCACAACGGTGACGCCGTCTTCTTCCTGGGGCACCCGCCCGGTGCCGACAAAGTGTTTCGCGCCAGGCTCAGCGACAAGAAGCTCGAGGAAGTGCTGGACCTGAAGTACTTTCACCCGGCGCCATCCAACGTGGGTACCTGGATCGGCTTGGCTCCGGACGACTCCGTCCTGGCCATGCGCGATGCCGGAACCCAGGACTTTCACGCGCTTACCTTGCAGCTGCCGTGAAGCGGCCGGGGTGCAAAATCATGTAGATCCCGGCTTTGTCGGGCGGGCCGCAAGGTCATGGGACCGGCATCCAAAACACGCGTTTTGGCCGAAAATAACCGCCCGTTACGCCGCAGGCGCATCCTGAACAACTGAGCTTCAGGCCCTTCCAGAAATCGCAGGTCTGCATCTCCGCGCGTCATGGTGCGTGTAAACTGGTGAGTCCACCCCCAGCTTTCTAAACACTATGGCGCGCTTTGCTTTTGTCCCACTCCTCCTGTCTTCCCTGGCCGCCGGTCTCTTCGCGGCTGACCCTCCCTCCTTCTATCTTCACGACGGCGACCGCGTAGTCTTCTACGGCGACAGCATCACCGACCAACGCCTCTACACTCTGTACACTGAGCTCTTCACCGTTACTCGTTATCCCACCATGGACGTCGTGTTCTTCCATTCCGGCTGGGGTGGCGACCGCGTCAGCGGCGGCGGTGGCGGCACTGTCGATGTCCGTCTACAGCGGGACGTCTTCGCGTATAAGCCAACCGTCGTCACTATCATGCTTGGCATGAACGACGGTCACTACACCAACCACAAGCCTGAGGACGATCAGGTCTACCAGGCGGGTTTTCAGCACATCGTCGACGCGCTGCGGAAAGAGATTCCCTCCGTGCGCATCACTGCCATTGAGCCTTCTCCTTTCGACGACGTGACGCGTCCATTCACTCTGCAGCCCGATGGCTACAACGCCGTGTTGGTCAGCTACGGGCACTGGATCGAGGGCAACGCCAACGGCCCCAAGTTCGATGTCGCCGACCTGAATACCGGCGTGGTCGCGGTGCTAAAAACCGCAAACGTCACAGACAACACCCAAGCCCAGAAGATTGTGCCCGATCGTGTTCATCCCGGTCCGGCCGGGCACCTCATCATGGCTGAGCAGTTATTAAAGGCCTGGCATGCGCGGCCCACCGTCAGCATCGTAGCCATTTCGGCGGGCGCCAAGCCGGCAGTCCAGTCAGCCGAATTCGCGCATGTCACAAATCTCACCGCCGCCAACGGGCTCCGCTGGGATGAGATCGAGGAAGCCCTGCCGTTGCCACTTCAGCCCATGACCGAAGCCGATACAACGGGCGCGATGGCCCTGGCGCTCAAGAGCTCCGACGTTGCGGACTCTCTGAATCAGGAGACGCTGCGTGTAACCGGGCTCACGCCCGGAAACTATACGTTGCGGATTGATGGTAAGGGCATTGGAAACTTCACCGATACGCAACTCGTCAATGGCATAAACC
>JBAUOG010000097.1:0-6049 GCA_049579625.1 Bryobacteraceae bacterium | reverse complement strand
GGCTGGCCGGGAACCAGTCCCAAGGCCGTGTACTTTTGCAATATGGACGGGGCGAGTTGGGTGGCTGAAGGGACGTAAATGGTGGAGTTGAACTGTCCTCCATACTCACTGGCCAGTGGCACGGTTTGGTTTACATTACCGCCCTGAACCAGTTTGCGCCATTCCATGTTATAGAAGAAGAAGGTCTTGTTCTTGTCCTTGTTGTAGACCTTGGGAATGAACACCGGGCCGCCGATATTGAACCCGAACACGTTGAACCGGAGTTCGGGCGACGGCTGCTTCGCGGCGTTGTTGAAATAGTACCCGGCATCCAGCGCGTTGTTGCGGAGGAACTCCCAGGCCGTGCCATGAAAATCTTTGGTTCCGGATTTGAACGCCATCGTCACTGTTCCCGACGAGGAAAGGCCGTATTCGGCGCCGTAGTTCGACATGAGCTGCCGGAATTCAGCAATGGAGTCCATAGACGGCATCACGCTGATATTGCCTGAACCGCCGCGATCGTAGTCCTCACCACCGTCAATCATGTACAGATTGTGAGAGGTGCGCTGGCCATTGAAACTCACTGTGCCGTTTCCGCCGACTGGGGTCGGTACATTGAAGTCGGACATATTACTGGAAGTGCCCGCCGTCAGCGTAGCGAGTGAGTAAAAACTGCGCCCGTTGGTGGCGAGTTGGCTCATCTGCTTGCCGGTGATCAGGTCACTGATTTCGCCAGAATCGGTTTGGACGGCAACGACATTCGCTTCAACATTGACGGTTTCTTGCGTACTGCCAACCTCCAACCGGACGTCAATACGGTCGCGATCGCCCACGTTTAAAACGATGCCCTTCTGCTCGGCTACTTTAAAGCCTGTCGCTTGAGCGCGGAGATCGTACGTTCCAATAGGAAGATCGGCCGCGACGAACTCGCCGGTGTTATTGGTGGTGTAGCGGTGAGGCAAACCCGTTCCTACGTCCGTGATGGTGATGGCAACGTTCGGCGCGGGTAGTCCGGTTGGATCGGTAATAGTTCCCACGATGGTCCCTTGTTGGGAAAGAGCCGGAAGTGCCATCGCAAAGAGGCATAGGAGAACAAGCAACGACAGACGTAGTCTTGGTTGATTCACGATTTGGACCCCCTGAAGTAAAAGCCTTGGTTGCGGTCGAAGGCCTTTAAGGTAGCCTGCCTCTTGTGACCCTCGGCTTCAAGGGCAGTACGGTGCTCACCCCTGCCATACGCCCGAGCGCCTTTATTTGCGGTCTCTTCAACACAGCCGTAACCATGTAACAGCCGAAGGTACTATACGTACTGTTCGGTGTTAACCTGACCAGAATAGGTCTTACGGGAAAGTGGTAGAATCCGCCATGCGAGCAATGAAGCGGGGAGCGACGATGTATCCGTGCACATGGAGACTGTAAAGACCCGGGAAACCCGTCCCTTCCCGGTTAGCGAAACCGACCGAAATGCAATCCGCGCCCAGCTAGAGCGGATGCTCGCCGATCCTCTGTTCAAGAACAGTAGGCGCTTTCCGGTTTTCTTGCGTTATGTCGTTGAACACACGCTCGACGGAAATCCGGAGGCACTGAAAGAACGGACTCTCGGAGTCGAGGTTTTCGGAAGGCAGCCGAACTACGACACAAACGCCGACCCCGTCGTGCGGGCGACAGCCGGTGAGATCCGCAAGCGGATCGCCCAGTACTATCACGGCGCGGAACGCCACGCCGAGATCCGAATTGACCTGTCTCCGGGATCCTACGTTCCTGAGTTTCATATATCTGAACCGCACGCTTCAGCCAGGGATTCGAGCGCGAGCGCGATTGAGCTTGGTGTGCTGCCCACGCCGGAGCTACCGCAGCACTTGCCGGCCTGGCGCCGCAAACCTGTTTACATTGCCGCGATTGCCGTTTGTGCAGCGATGTTGGCCGCGGGTCTATGGCTTAAGCCCTGGTTGCCCCAGAGCGCGCTGGATCGGTTCTGGGCGCCCGTGCTGGAATCGCCGAACAGCGCTCTGCTGTGTGTTGGGCAAAGGTCGTTCATGGCCTTGTCGCAGGAACCTCGGCAGCCAGTCAATGAGGATATCCCGCACATATCGGAGGCGCGAAAAGCCAACGCGGATAAGCCCGTCACATTGGGCGAGTTGTATTACATGGGAAGCCAAAATGTCGCCCTTCACGATGCCCAGACATTGGGGACGCTGGCGGGACTCCTCCAATCCAAGGGGAAGTCGTTTCGGATTCTCGGCGAAAACTCGGCGAACTTCGCTGATTTGCGTCAGGGCCCGGTGGTGTTGGTTGGTGCATTCGACAACGGTTGGACTCTGCGCCTCACGGTTCCCATGCGGTTCAGCTTCGAACGAGTGGGGAGAAAGCTCCGGATCCGAGACCGGCAGAATCCCGCAAGAAACGAATTCACGGTCGACACTGACATACCTTATGTGAATCTCACGGAGGACTGGGCGATCATTTCCCGGGTTTTGGAACCGACCACGGAGCGTGTGATCGTCGTCGCCGGCGGACTCATGGGCTACGGCACCATCGCGGCCGGCGAGTTTCTCACCGACCCGGCTTACCTCGCCGCGGCCGTTAAGCAGGCACCCCCGCATTGGGAGCGCAAGAACATGCAATTCCTGATCGCCACAAAAGTCATCAATGGCATTTCTGGACCGCCGCGCCGGGTGGAGCAATACTTCTGGTGAGCCGAAGTCTCCTGGCCTGCTGCGTGAGCCAGTTACTGCGGCAAGTCCGGCGGCGCATGGTTGCGTCCCGAGCCGCCAGCCTTGAGAACATCATCTTCGGCGCCCTTGTCCTGTAGAGTTTGGACAATGCGCAGTTGCTCCGCGGCTTCGCCGGTTTCGCCTAACGCCCGGTATGACGTAGCCAGACGGTAGTGTGCTTCGGGACGCTTGGCGTCCAGCGCAACTGCTTTGCGCAGTTCCGGGATCGCCTCCCGGTGCTTGCCTTGCTTTTGAAGAACGACACCAAGGTCGTAGCGAGCCAGGTAGATATTGTCCTGCAGGCCAACCGCTGTCCTCAGCAGTTTCGAGGCTTCCTCAAGGTGGTCTCTCCGCAGCTCGATATCGGCCAGGTAGGTCATGGCGTGCGCATTGGAAGGGTCGATTTGCAACTCGCGCCGGAATTCGGACTCGGCCAATTGATCGTCTTTTCGCTTCCAGTACATGTAGCCAAGGCCGAAGTGGACGTTGGGATCGCTATCGCTGATCTTCAAGGCCGCCTGAAACTGCTCAATCGCGGCATCCGGGCGGCCGGATGCGTCGAGTGCCTCGGCCATCAGAACATGCACTGCCGCTGAATTCGGGCTGGTGCGCGCCAACTCGGTCAGCTCCTTTTCGGCCTTGTCTGTTTGCTTCGTCCACAGATACGCTTGCACCAGCATTTGGCGCATGGAGTCGCTCGTCTGCCCTTCCGGCGACTGTTCCAGCAGAGGAATGGCCTTCTGAAAATCGCCGACCCCGTAATAGCTAATGCCCAACAACGTCCGGGCCTGTTGGTTTTCGGGCCGGAGCTTTACGACTTGCTCGAATACGGGGATGGCCTGCTTTAAGTCGCTGTTCTTGAAATAGGCCAAGGCGAGATTTAGCAAGAGTTGCGGGTTGTCGGGTAGCAAGCGCAAGGCGCGGTGGTACAAGTCCTCGGCCTCGGCGTACTTCTTTTGCTTTGAGGAAAGCAAGCCAAGCATGGCTAGCGCCTGGACATCGGTTGGGTCTGCGTTTAAGATGTCGCGCCACAGGGCCGCGGCCCCAGCGTAATCCTCCTGGCCTTCCAGCGCCTCGGCGCGCCGCACGATGTCGCCGCGGGTCTGGAAAGCATCCGCACCGGCCGCGCAAAGCGACGAGAGCAGCGCAAACGCGGCAAAACGCTTCATCCACTGCATCATCTCGATAGTAAGGCACGAGACGAACCGTTAACACTGAGGGCCAAACTCGATTTGTCTGCACTTTCTCCGTACGACCCCATCGCGGGCCTCTATCACCAGATCTGAATGGTGACGACCACATTGACTGGAAGCAATGGCTCGACTCTGCTCCACAGATGTCCTTCAATGCGGACCGGTTCTTCCGCCATCGCGGGTACACGGATTACTCGTGTGGCATCGCCACAGATTTGCGCTACCACCTCGTTGCGCATTTTAACCCGGCGACCGCCGAAGCGTTTCCCACACGAGTGTCCGGGTTGGGCGGCTTGTGGATCGACAACGATGGCCGCGAGATTCGTCCCCGAAACGCCCTCCAAGCCGGCGCTCTTCGTTCCATACCACCATTTGCGTTACTGAAAGGACTGCTCGACTACGAACGAGCAGGGCGCAAATCGGCGTCCGTCACAATGGCCCGCAAGCGGGCCGAAAACTGTCTTCTCGAGCGCCGCATGTTCCGCTCGCTTCGAACCGGCGAAGTCATCGACAAACGCTGGCTCCGCTTTTCGTACCCGTCGTTTTGGCACTACAACGTCTTGCGGGGACTAGACTATCTGCAGAATGCAGGTATCAAACCCGACAGCCGCGTGGATGCCATCGACATCGTGATTCAGCGCCGCCACCAGAACGGGCGCTGACCGCTCAACATCCTTCATCCGAACGCATTCCGTTGGAGATGAAAACGGAGTTCGGCAGGGCAAGCCGCTGGAACACACTGCGACGGGTCCTGCATTGGTACAACAACTCAACCCCCTGAACTCCATCACAAATCGTACTTGTCCAGTACTCCAGACTCCAACTTGATACACTCCCGGCGGAGGGCTCACACAATTGCTTTCATTAATTCGCCGTTCCTTCCTGACACTTATATTCCCGTTTTAAAGGCATCGGTTCTTATGCGCTCACTTCTTGTTGCTTTTACTCCGATCGTTATGGCCATCACTGCACCGATGGCGGCTGCTCAGAAAGTCGAGTTTACCGTTGATGTCGCCAAGACTGGAGCGAAGATCGACCGCAACATCTTCGGGCAGTTCGCTGAACATCTTGGCCACGGCGTTTATGAAGGCATTTGGGTCGGGCCTGATTCCAAAATCCCGAATACGCGCGGAATTCGCAACGACGTCGTCGCTGCGTTGAATGAGATAAAGGTACCGAATGTCCGCTGGCCGGGCGGTTGCTTTGCGGACGAATACCATTGGCGCAAGGGCATCGGCGCGCAAAGAACGGTAACTCTCAACCCCAATTGGGGTGGCGTCACTGATCCGAATACTTTTGGAACAGCTGAATACATGGACTTCCTCAGCCAGATCGGCGCAGACGCATACGTCTCCGTCAATGTCGGTTCAGGCACTCCGCAGGAAGCCGCCGAATGGCTGGAGTATCTGACCACGGACCAACCGACGACGCTGGCGAAAGAACGCGCTGCCAACGGTCATCCGGCTCCGTACAAGATCGCTCTCCTCGGCATCGGTAACGAGAGCTGGGACTGTGGCGGAAACATGTCGCCCGAGTACTACGTGAGTCAGATGAAGATCTACAGTCGCTTTGTCAGAAACTTCAATCCGGCGCAACAAGGCAAGCAGCAGATGCTGAAGATCGCCGTAGGTCCGGGCGGCGACGGTCCGCGGTGGACCGAGTGGACCGACACTGTCATGAAGGCCTATCAGCAGCACACCTGGAGCTGGGACATCAATGGCCTCTCGATGCACAGCTACACGGTGGTGCATTGGCCACCTTCCTATGCCTCCGTAGGGTTTGGTGAAACCGAGTACAGTCAAATCCTCAAATCCACATTGGAAATGGACGGTCTTATCAACAAGCACGCGGCCATTATGGACAAATATGACCCGGACAAGAAAGTGGCCTTGGTTGTGGACGAATGGGGCGGCTGGTATGCCCCAATGCCAGGCAGCAACCCGGGATTTTTGGTCCAGCAGAACAGCCTGCGTGACGCCATCCTGGCAGCCCTGAACCTGAACATCTTCGCTCGGCATGCCGACCGAGTGCGCGGAGCCAACATCGCGCAAATGATCAATGTGCTGCAGGCAATGATCATCACGGACAACGAAAAGATGGTCCTGACTCCAACCTATTACGTATTCAAAATGTACGTACCGTTTCAGGATGCCACGTTGGTAC
>JBAUOG010000096.1:0-5491 GCA_049579625.1 Bryobacteraceae bacterium | reverse complement strand
ACAGCGCGCACGGCGAGCTGGCGCTCCGCCGGCGCTTTGAGACGCTGGAGGTGAGCCTGACATCAGTCCGGGGTGTCCCCGATGAGCTGAGGAGCACGCCGTTCCGGTGAAAACGCCGCAACCTTTTTCATCATTGAGGGTGTGCAATCCGGCGCTCATGCGGAGATCGGTGCTGTAGTTGTGAGCTGTTCGCTCGCTGACGCGCGCGGTTCCGTGCTGTTGGGCGGGAGGTTGAGAGAAGCGACTAGATTCATTCAGATGAGGATATAAAAATGCCAGTGTGGGCAGAATTCTTCGATCGACTGGGGCAGGATCTGCGATATGGCATTCGGATGCTGATCGCCAAGCCGGGGTTCACGGCGGTCGCGGTGCTCTCGATTGCGCTGGGGATCGGTGCGAGCACGGCGATCTTCAGCGTGGTCTACGCCGTCCTCATCGACCCGTACCCCTATCGCGCGGCGGACCGCATCGGCCAGTTGCGTCTTACGAGCAAGAAGGACCCGCAGCGAGGCATTGATTACACAACAGCACAGTACTTCGACCTGAAATCTCGGATGCGTTCAATGGAGGATGCTGTTGCCATCGATCGAAACGGAACGGTGATGACGGGGACCGGGCTGGCCGAAGTGGTGGAGCGCGGGCGTTGCTCTTACAATTTCTTTGATTTCTATGGCGTGCCGCCACAGATGGGCCGAACATTCACCGAGAAAGAAGGTAAGCCGGGAATGGCGCCCGAGCCAGTCGCGGTGCTGAGTTACCGGTTTTGGCAGCAGGTATTACAAGGGCGGCCGGACGTCCTCGGGCAACAAATACGGCTCAACGACGACGTTTTTACCGTAATCGGCGTACTGCCGGTCCGCTTCACCTGGATGGATGTGGACGTTTACGTTCCTATGGATCCGAGGCCGAGCACGACCGAGTTCAAGACTGTCTTTTACCGGATTCGGGAGGGTGTGAGCCAGGACCAGGTCAACGCAGAGTTTGTCCCGATACTCGAAGAGTATCAAAAGCAAGTTCCGCACTACATGTACCCGGAGGACGCGTTCAAAGTAAAGTTCGTGAACGTCAACGACGGCATTCTGGGCAAGTTCCAGAACACTCTGCTGGCGCTGTTCGGCGCCGTCGCACTGCTGTTGCTGATCGCCTGTGCCAACGTGGCGAACCTATTGCTGGCGCGCGCGGCGACACGAGAAGGAGAAATGGCGGTGCGCGTTTCCATCGGCGCGACACGGCGGCGACTGGTGCGCCAGTTGCTGACCGAGAGCGTGGTTCTGGCGTTGGCTGGAGGCGCCTTGGGCGTCTTGCTGGCCTATTTGGGAGTCAAGGTGGTGATAGCGCTGATGCCGGAGTATTCGATTCCGCACGAAGCGGTGATTGCTCTGAACTGGCCGGTATTGTGGTTCGCTCTGGGAACGTCGGTGCTGACGGGAATCATCTTCGGGCTCGCGCCGGCGCTCCAGACTTCCGGTGAAACACAGGCCGAGACGCTACGCGATTCAGGCCGGGGAACCAGCGGGGGAGCCAGCCGCAGACGCCTGCATGACTTGCTGATGGTGGCTGAAATTACGCTCTCGTTGGTGCTACTCACCGGGGCAGGCCTGGCAATCCGAGGCCTGTTCGCCTTGCAGGGACAGAGCCTCGGCTACAACCCGCAGCATGCGCTGACGTTTCTACTGCCTTTGAGCGAAGGCCGCTTCACACAGTGGGCGAGCCGTGTGGCGCTTTATCAGAACATTGTGAGCCAACTGAAGCGAGATCCGGACGTGATCGCGGCAGCGGTGAGCCAGACCGGCACGCCGCCCTTCAACGGCTTTCGGAGCAAGGCGATACTCGATGACCGGCCGGCTTCGGAGGCGCCCGACGTGGCAGTGAACCTGGTTCAGAACGGATACCTGGCAGCGGTTGACACAAAGCTGCTCCAGGGGCGCGACCTGACGGAATCCGACATCTTGCAGGGCCGGCCGGTGGCGGTGGTTACCGAGGATATGGCGAAGCGCGCGTTTGCGGGGAAGGACCCGATTGGCCATCACATTCAAATTGGCGTCTTCAATGAGCAGCTTCCGCCGCAGATCCTGAAGGCCCCCCAGTTCAACAATTCTTTCGAGATCGTCGGCATCGCTGCTACGGCGCGGAATCGAGGGTTGAACGAACCGGCCGACCCGGCAGTTTTCATCCCCTACTCCTTGCTGATGCCGCCGAACACCTTCATCATTGCGCGAACCAAGGGCGACCCGGAGAAGTTGATTGGCGCGGCGCGGGCGGCGGTGCGGGCCGTGGACAAAGACCAGCCCATTACGCTGACACGGACCCTAGAAGGTTGGCTCAATAACGCGACGGCTTATCCGCGCTTTGCGGCCTTCCTGTTTGGCGTCTTCGGAAGCATCGGCTTGGCGTTGGCAGCGGCTGGTGTGTTCAGCGTGGTGTCCTACGCGGTAGCGCACCGAACGCGCGAGTTCGGGATCCGTATGGCGCTTGGCGCCGAGTCCTATGACGTTCTTAAGCTGGTGCTGACAGCTACGGGCAGGACACTCGTGGTGGGTCTGCTGGTGGGACTGGGAGCCAGCATACTGGCGACCCGAGCGCTCGAGGATCGCATGGCGGGCATGGGCAAGCCGGACGTCGTTCTGTTCGTGATGGTGCCAGCGGTTCTGATTGCGGCCACCATCGCCGCGTGCGTTCTCCCCGCCCGATCCGCGATACGGACCCAGCCGATGGAGGCGCTGCGGCAGGACTAGCAGAGCTTGTTACTTGCCCTTCGGTGGCGGGTACTTCTTGAACATTTTGGCCACCGCGTTATTGATCTTCTTTTCGTTCTTCTGCGGATTGTCACTGAGCGTGTCGGACGCGATTCCACGCCAGATCAAATCCTTCGTCTTGATGTCTCCAATATCAACGACGAGATGGCCCACCGGTATCTGTTCGACGGTCGTGGTTGTGGTACCGCCCCAGCCGTAGCGCCAGGGTCCATAACCACCCATGTTCATGGTATTCAGCTGGGTCTGCGAACTCGTAGCCGCGGCGTAGGTCACCATTAGATCCGGATTGTTGCCCGGCTCCACCTTCTGTAGCCCTTTGGCTGCGAGTTGCTGCTCAATCGCCTTCACGATCCGCTGATCCATCAAGGGATTCTGGGCCGGAGTTCCCTTTGCCCAGACCCACGTCTTGAGGTCAGAGAAGTTGACGGCTTTGTCCCAGTCGACGGTGACCTTTTGTCCGAAGGCGCTCCCGGCCAACAATGAAACCCAAAAACTGAGTGCAATGGTTCGTTTATGCAATGTTCTCCTCCAATTTGAAAACGGCTTGGACTTCCCAACATCAAGAATACGTCGCAGCGGGTGGAAAACTCTACCGAGAGCCGCGACGACTCGCGCGGCGTATCCTACGATTTCAAGCTAGACTGAAATCTCGTATGAACCGGCGCGATCTTTTACTTGGATTGGCGTTTGCGGCAGGGTCAGCAGAAGCTGAGCAGCCCGAACGCGAATCGTTGTACATCCCTAAGGCGCATCTGGTGGAAGACCGGAAGCTAATGCACGACTTCATGGAGGATTACGCCTTTGTCAGTCTGGTAACGGCGGCTCCCACCATTCGCATAACGCACATCCCGGTTCTGCTGGACCGGACGGCGGGACCGTACGGGACTATCTACGGGCACATCGCGCGGAATAATCCGCAGAATGCCACGTTCGATGGGCGCCAGCAGGCAGTGATTGTCTTTCAAGGGCCCAATTCGTATATCTCACCGTCGTGGTATGCGAAGACCGAAGCGGTGCCGACGTGGAACTTTGCGGTGGTCCATGCCAGCGGCACGCTGAAACCGGTCACCGACAAGAAGGCGCTGCATGAGTTCCTGGCGAAACTGATCAACACGTTTGAGAGCCGATACGCGCCGGCATCAACTTATGATTTCGGGAAGCTTCCCGACACCTACGTTTACCCGATGATCGGCGCGATTATTGGCTTCGAGATGCAGATTGAATCACTGGAAGGAAAATTCAAGCTGGGCCAGGAACGCAGTGAAGCGGACAAGGCCGGCATCTTGAAGAACCTGAAGTCGGCGAAACAGGACCCATCGATGCTGGAACTAACCGCCAGCTATTACGAACGCCTGCAGAAGAAGTCGTGATGATTCAAGCGCGGTATGTTCATCCCTTCGGCACGGCGACGGTGATGTTGCGGAACTCCAGGCCGCCGGTGTGATCGCCCTGAATATAGAAGGGTCCGGGCTTGCCTTCATTGGCGTCCAATGCGCCGCCGGTGATGCCCTCAATCTCCTTGTGATCGATTGTCGTGACGCCGTTTCGAACCACGGTCACGGTGCGCCCTACTAAGGTGACGTCGAACGTCTCCCACTTACCCGGCGTGCGGGGCAGTTGCGAGCTGGGTGCAAGCCTCCCATAGATAGAACCCATCTCGCGTTCCGCGGGCTCCGAGTTCTCCTTTTCATATTCAAGCTGGACCTCGTAACGCCCGCGCAAGTAGAAACCGCTGTTCGCGCCATCCGGACAGTTCACCTCGAAATGAAGCTTGAAGTCCTCGAATTCGCGCTTTGATTTCAGGTTGGCGCCGTTCGCTTCGTTCACCAGCAGGCCGTCTTTCACCACCCAGTGGCTCTTGGCTGTCTTGCCGACCGGCTCCCAGCCGTCCAGGTTCTGCCCGTTGAACAGCGGCTCCGGCTTCGACCAGGCTGCCGGCGGATCGCGCTTCAAGTCGGGCGCTCGCACGCCCTTCAGGGAAATGGAGTCGTCACCGCGTTTCTGGAGGCCGGTCAATTCACCTCCAGCGGCCTCCAATTCCCAGACGGTCGCCGGACGGCTTCCGGAAGCGGAAGCAGGTGAGACGGTGATTGTCAGATGCGAGCCGTCCAGGTGAAAGTCTTTGACCTGATAAACGTTGCCGCCGGTGGGCTGAAACCAGATTTCCAGCTCGCCGTTCTTCTGGGTAATACCGAGCCAATTGGCGCCGACGCCAGAGGGCCTCTTCACGTTAAAGTCCCATCGCCCGAGGAACGGCGCGACGTCATTGGGGGGCAAAGCGAGCGCCGCCACCGCACAAACCAGAATCAAGCTGGATGAAAGATACCGCATTCTCGCAGTGTAGTACGGCGGCGGTTTGGGCGTGGGGGAAAAGTGGGGTGAGGATGGCGGTTTTGGGGCGAAATCGGGCATTTCTTTGGCGCTCTGTTAAGCTAACGGGTCAGCCCGAGCTGAAGCTTGACCAAGAACGACGCAATCCTTAAGAGGTTCGCCAACTTGAACGTTTGGCGTCGAAGAGACGAGCGTGCGCCGCACAAGCCCCTTCTTGTGCTCTATGCTCTGGCGAAACTCCAGGGAGGAAGCAGTCGATTACTACCTTTCGACGAACTCGAAGAGCCCCTTACCCGATTGCTCCGGGACTTTGGTCCACCTAGAAAATCCATACATCCCGAGTTGCCGTTTTATCATTTGCAGGCCGACGGAGTTTGGGAGATCGATGACCAAGTTGGCCTAAC
>JBAUOG010000095.1:0-1691 GCA_049579625.1 Bryobacteraceae bacterium | reverse complement strand
TCGGCTTCGGATTCCCTGCGGTTTCATGCCTGTGATCGTGACGACGCCGTTGGCTTCTTAAAACGGACCAAGCAGGTGGTTGTTGGATTGGCAACCATGGTCCTATCAGAGACTCGAGGCCTATCGCTTTTTGGGGTTGTCCGAGGGGGCATAGGGTAATCCCAGAGACTAGGTGCCAAAGCACGCAGAGCCTAACAGACGATTGGATACTCTCCCTCGAACCCGAACGTCTCAAGAAATCCGATGGCACATCACCAGGCAGAATCCCGGCAGCGGGAACAGATTCTTTACCGAGGCGTTCAAACCGGCATTTGTCGTTTTAGCTGCTGGGCGTCGAAGCATACTCCTTTCTTCCAGACGAGCAAAGTGATCGCCGCGATCTTGCGTGCCAACGTCAGGCGGGCCATGGTCGGCTTCATCCCTTTGGCCAGCAACGCGCTATAGAAATCCTGAAACGGACCCGGGGCGCTGCCGGCCTTGGTAGCGGCACCTTTGAAGATGCTTTTCAGATCATGATTGTGATTTTGGTTGAGACCGCGCAGAGCCGCGGGTCTCTTGGATCGTTGCAGTTGACCTCCGACATAGTGGTATTCCCCGCTGCTATGCGTTTCCAGGGCCAAGCCGCTGTATGCCCACAGTTGTCGTTTGGTGCGAAACCGATGCGGTGTTTGCATCAAGGCGATCAGCAGCGCGGCCCGAATCGGACCGATATAGGGAACACCTTGCAGCAGGTTCGTCGCGCCATGCCGGCGGCTCTCCGCCAACAGATCGCGCCGTGCTTCCTGGCGCAACTTCTGCAATCCATCCAGTTGTAGATAGAACAACTCAGCACGCCGACGAACGCCTGGTTCGGTGATCTTGCTCAGCCATTCCGCTCGATGACGCGGCGCATAGACCGAGGCGCCACCGCAGGGGATGCTCCAGCTTCGGTACAGTGCCTTGATCCGGTTCATGGTGCGCGCCACATCCTTGCTGATCGCCAGGTAACAGCGGCCCAGTTCCTTCAACGTTCGGAGCCCGCCCTCGCCATGATAGACCGCCGACAAGAATCCTCCGCGCAACAACTCGGCCAGCTTGCGCGCATCGATCCGGTCACTCTTGTTGCCCGCCTTCAACAGAGCGTTCTTGCGCGGGTCGCACACCACCACCCTTGTCACGCGCTGCTTCAGCAGATCGTACAACCAGGTGGCCCATGTTCCTTCCTCAAATGTCACCTGCAGCTCACCCCGCAGCCCTTCGATCAACTGCACAATCGTTGACGCCTTGGTCTCCACAATCGACTCCATCACCAGCTTGCCGGCTGCGCTGATCACCGCGATCGTGGTTGCTTCTTTGTGAACGTCCATCCCGATGTACTTCGTAGTGTCCATATAAAGTGCTCCTTTTCGCCACTGAATTGGCTTGGCCCAACTTACCTGAAAAGGGCGCACTCTTAGAATGCGTGATCCGGTAGATAGCCTACTTGATCGGAAACGGCCAAGCTGTAACGATTCGCTCAAGCGGGAAGTCGCGTTCTCGCCCGTGTTGTATTCTTCCAGCGGGTGACGCCTCAGCGGCCCGAGAGGCTAGCCCGCATATCTCACAAGCTGGTTTGAGGGGGCAAGTTTGTGCGACTGGGGCAATTCGAGGCGGCCATTTTTGAATTGAGAAAAATACTGATCGATTTGGGCGGCATGAGGGGGTCATGGGTG
>JBAUOG010000094.1:0-8408 GCA_049579625.1 Bryobacteraceae bacterium | reverse complement strand
GAAGCCATAGAGATCCAGCCGTATGACAGATGTTTCTGATTGCATCCGTCCACTTCTTCTTTCTAGCGCTATCCATTTGGAGCGGTGCGGCCCTTCCATCGTGCCTTAGCCCCTTTAGCGGCGATCTGAACACGCTTCTTTGCGGGGAGCGCCGCAGCCCTAGCTATGCCACCTTTGCGACCGAGTGCGACAGCAGCCGCATCTTTCACTCTTGGCGGTACGGCCTTAGGTGCTTCGCCGATGGATTCTAAGAAAACTTGCCGAGCCAGTTGGATCGGATCTCGCGGACGTTTGGTTGCCATGGCCCAAGTATGCCATCCTTAGCGCTAAGCGGGTCAAGACCCAGGAATTTCAAACTGACCCACTACCCAAAATTGCAATAGTACCTATCAGAACAACCGCCGGTAGGAACGAGGGTGCGTTCGCTCCGGTGTTAGCTCGGATTGTGTACACAATGCCCGCCACGAACGCGACCGCCGTGAAGTACAACGACGGAAGAAATACTGTCGGCTTAGCGCCTTTCGATAAAAGAAAGGAGATCAGAATACTTAAGCCAATCCAAAAGCCGAACGTCATCGCCACGAATGATCCCTTCGCCTGCCATCCGTTGGGATGTCCGGATAGATCAAAATGAACGGCCAGGAACAGGGGTAGAGTGTTCCATACCTGAGTGACATAAAAGATAGACCCAGCGATGCACAACCACGGAGGGACAAGGAATAGAGCTTTTTGATTCATTGCTTCCCCCCTCATCGCTTCACTGCCTGCTCAGAGTCTGTGTGAAAGCTCCAGCACTGAACCGCGCGCGTGAGCAAGCGGATATTTTCGAAGCCGTGACCTCAGCTTTCTGGGAGCGCTCGCCTTGCGCGATGATCAAACAAGTCGACATGTGATCGAACTTCTTGACTGGAGTACTTAGGGAGTGGTTGCTATTGGAATAACTGCGGCGCGAATTCGTTCAGGTAGTCGCGCCAATTGAGCCAGGTATGACCGCCGGCGCTCTCCAAAAAGACCGGCTGGAACCCATGCTCTTTCAGCATGGCGACCGTCGCTTTTGAAACCGGGACCAATCGGTCATCACTGCCGGTAGAAAACCAGAACAGCTTCAGTCCGGGCTTGAGTGCCGCGTTGTCCAGGATGGCAACGTGTTGCTGCACCCACTCGGCTGGAACCGTGGCGGGAGGAGGCGCGGCGCCGGCAGCGGCGCCTGGCCGCCGTGGCGAGAACACGCCGGAACTGAAGACGCCCACGTATGCGACGCGATCCAGGTGCGACATCGCGAAGTTCAGCGTCTGGCCTCCGCCCATGGACAAGCCCGCGATCGCTGTATGTGGCCGATCCGTCAGTATACGATAGTTCTTCTCGATATAAGGCATCACGTCGGTCAGGAAGTCCTCTGCAAATTCGTCGCGCGGCGGCCGTCCGTTTGCGGGAGGCCTGAACATTTCTCGCGATGTATGCCCGGCCGGCATCACGACAACCATCGGCACAGCTTTTTTGGCGGCAATCAGGTTATCCATGATGAAATTGGCGCGGCCCACCGAAGTCCAGGAATCGTCGCTATCGCTGGCGCCGTGTAACAAATAAAAGACCGGATACTTCGTGCTGCTTGTCTCATAACCGGGCGGAGTGTAGACGTGCATCCGGCGGATGCGTCCCAGCGCAGTTGAGTAGTAATACACCGCCGACACCGAACCATGCGGGACATTGCGCACATCCACAAAATCGGCGCCAGGCACCACCACCAGACTCCACGCCATCGCGTTCGATTCGCTCACGGCGGGATTGCGCGGGTCCATGGTTGCGACGCCGTCCACCAGGAAGGTGTAACGATACGCACCGGCAGGAACGGGAGGTACAGTCGCTTCCCACACACCCTGATCGTTCTTCGTGAATGCCGGAGCCTTTTGATCCGGTGTGGGAATGTCGCTGGCCCGTAGAGAAACCGTCTTGGCGTCCGGAGCCAGAATTCGGAATACGATTTGTCGGTCCGGCGTTACTTCAGGCGACGTGAAGGTCGGTCCTTGCGGCGGAGCTTGAGCATACGCTGCGAACGCTCCGAGCGAACACGCCAGCGCCAGCCCGACGGCGAACTTCTGCTTCCAACTCATTAAGGATGCCTCCATGTCAACGCTTCGAGTGTACGCCTAAGGGGTTCGATACTCCGGGAAGCACCGCAACCCTTCAAGCTGTGGCGGCGTCCGAAGGCAAGCGATAGAGGAAGATCCGACAATAATAACTCCATTAAATTCTTAGTCTTAGTGGCAAATAAGCCGCGCCAACAGAAAGTTTTCTTACTTGGACGGAACAAAACCGGTGCATTTGCGTCCATACTACTGTGTCCCATATAATGGACTGAATAATATGACTCTGAATCCTCACGATCCTGAGTGGAAAAAGGGAAGCGCTGAGCTTCTCGTGTTGTCGCTTCTCGAGGATCAGCCTCGCCACGGCTATGACATTTCCAAGTTGATCCAGCTTCGATCCGGCGGCGCCTTGCAGTTTCACGTCACTTCGCTCTATCCGTTGCTTCACCGGCTGGAGGAACAAGGTTCGATCGAAGGACGATGGGTGGAAAAAGCAGAGCAGCGCCGCCGCCGGTATTACAGCCTGACCACGCAAGGCCGGGAACTGCTTCGTTCAAAGCAGGAGAGCTGGAAAGATTTCGTCGCCATCATCAGCCGGGTCACGGGGATCGAACATGCCTGATTGGAAACGTCTGGTTCGAGAACGGCTGAAGCCCTTGCGGCTAACGGCCAGTGCGGAAGCTGGCCTCGCGGAGGAAATTGCTCAGCATCTTGAGGACTACTACCGGGAGCTACTGAGTGGCGGCGCCACGGGAGGCCAGGCATACCAGCAGGCCGTGGCCGAATTGGATGACATGTATCCCCTGCAAGCGGGATTAAAGAGGAGTCAACGAATGCCAAGATATGAGGCCGTGCCGGTGGCCGATGCCAAGCCGGGCAACCTATTGGAAGACCTCTGGAGGGATCTCCGCTATGCCGGACGCACCATGTGGAAGAGTCCCCTCTTCGTATTGTTCGTGGTGCTGACGCTGGGCTTGGGGATTGGCGCGAACACAACGGTCTTCACGCTGATCAACACGCTGATCTTGAATCCACTGCCCGTCCGGAACACGGGTGAGCTCGCCGGCGTCGCGATGGCCGAATCGGGCCGCACCGCAAAGTCGGGCGCGCCATCGCCTTTCTCGTACGCAGATCTGAAGGACTATCAGACCAGGAACGAAGTCTTCAGTTCGCTGGCGGGGTACACATCTCCGCGCATTGTGACCTTTCAGACGCGAGACGATTCGCAGCGGATGTTCGACGAGTTAGTTACTGGCAATTACTTCGAGACGTTGCGCCTCAAGCCTGCCATTGGACGCTTCTTCCTGCCTGACGAGGACAGCGCCGCGGGCGCGCACCCTGTTGCGGTACTGAACTACGGGACCTGGCAATCGCGCTTTGGTGGTACGGCTGACATTGTGGGCAAGACAGTCCGGCTGAACAACGTGGTCTTCACGGTTGTAGGCGTGGCTCCGCCCAAGTTCATCGGAGTTAACGCAATCTTCGGCCCCGACTTGTGGATACCTGCCTCCATGGCCGAACAACTGATGCCCAACGAGATGCAGAGTGCGCTCAGCGATCGCGGCAAAGCACTCTTCCAGGGCGTGGGGCGATTCAAGCCGGGCGTTACCGGGCCCCAGGCAGAGGCAAATATGGCGGCCATCGCGGCCGACCTGGCGCGCGAATATCCGGCGGTCAATGAAGGTCACACGGTCACGGTGCGTCCTATTCGCGACGTGGTTTTTGCGAGCGCCAGCAGCGGATCTACGCCGATCCTGTTCGCCGGCGCCGGACTGTTGATTGTGGTCGGCATCGTGTTGCTGATAGCGTGTTCGAACGTGGCGAACCTGTTACTGGCGCGCTCGGCCGCGCGACAACCGGAGATGGCAGTGCGGTTGGCGATGGGGGCAAGCCGGCGAAGGCTGGTGCGTCAACTCCTCACCGAGAGCGTCCTGCTCGGATCTCTCAGCGGTCTGCTGGGACTACTGATTAGTTATGCGGGATTGCATTTCCTATTCGCAATGCTGCCCGGGTCCGCGAATTTCGTTACGCCGAAGCTGGATGCAACCGTATTCGCCTTTACGCTTCTCATATCCCTGGCGACGGGATTCCTGTTTGGGACCGTGCCGGCGTTTAAGGCGTCGGGTGGAGGTGTGGCGGAAGCGCTGAAGGAAGAAGCCCGCACCACCGGGAAAAGCCGGAAGAGCGTTTCGCTGGCTAACGCTCTGTTGGTCGGCCAGGTAGCATTCTCGTTTCTGTTGTTGGTAACGGCAGCTCTATTCTTGCGAAGCATCGGTCGCGCGTACCAAATTGATCCAGGGTTTCAGACCGCGCATCTTGCGCTCTTCATTACGAACCCGGGGCAGGCTGGATATTCGCAGGCACAGACCAAAGCGTTCTACAAGGACGTCCGCGAGCGAGTGTCGAGAGAACCAGGTGTGGCATCTTTATCGTGGGCCTCGAACCAGCCGCTGTGGGCCCGGTCCGTGAGTGGACTACAGGTGGAAGGGCGGCAACAACGCTCGCAGGCCGACAGAATCACAACCATAGTCAACACGGTCGATCGCGACTACTTCGAGACAGCGGGCGTAGCGATCGATAGCGGGCGCGAATTCACGGACATTGACCAGGAGACTTCGACGCCCGTCGCCATTGTCAATGAAAAGATGGCGCACGACTATTGGCCGGGCGGACATGCGTTGGGCAAGCGGATTCAGCTGGCGGGAGACAAACAGCTGCGCCAGATTGTCGGCATTGCCCGAACAGGTAACTACACGAACTGGGCGGAGCCGCCGCAGCCCTGCGTATATGTGCCGTTGGAACAGAACTATTCGGATGGAATGACGTTGTACGTGCGCAGCAAGGGCGACCCGCAGCTGATCCTGCTCCCGATCCAACGTCAGCTTCATGCTGCCGGGCCTCATATACTGGCAAGCACCGTAAGAACCGGGCGCGAGATCATCGATGGTGGTCTGTTTCAGGCAAAGATGGGCGTGGGCCTGTTAAGCCTGTTCGGACTGCTGGCGCTGGTTCTGGCAAGCATTGGTCTCTACGGGATCCTCGCGTATTCGGTGAATCAGCGAAAGCGGGAGATCGGATTGCGCATGGCATTGGGCGCGGCCCAGACAAGCGTGCTTACGCTGATTCTGAAACAGGGCATGTCATTAGTCTTGATTGGGGTCGTGATTGGCCTCGGAGCCTCGCTGCTGGTCGGGCGCTTGCTGGCGAGAATGCTGTACGGAGTAAGCGCAACTGATCCGGGTAGTATAGCGGCGGCGGCGAGTCTGTTGTTAGTAATCTCTCTGTTGGCCTGTTACCTGCCGGCCCGGTGGGCAAGCCGGGTTGATCCACTGGTGGCGCTGCGGGAGGGGTGAAGTGTCATGCCTCCGCCAGCCGCCGCAAAGCTGCAGCGACCTTTTACAGTCACCGAACGCGCTCGGTAATCTGCTCAATGGAATCAATCGCTTCGGGCACACCTGCGGCGAAGGCCAATCCGGCCTGCTCCATACTGATAACCAGATAAGGCTCGCGGTGGCTGGCATCCCGTCTGCCGAGATTGGGTTTGAATTTTCAGAATTGCTTCCCCGGATGGTTGATGTCATTTGGATATTGGCAGTCCGTTTCGCAAATCGCCTTTCGTTCGGTCCGAAAGCTCGGCTCCAGGCTGCCGGCTGCTCTCCGCTTCGAAGCAAGCCTGATAGTCTGCGAGAGGTTGTCGGGCGGATTGCCAATCTGCGGGGGGCCGTTTCGCCTGCCCGGGGTACAATTCGCAGTCAACTCGTCTGTATTCAGTACTTTGAGTTCGTACGCACAAATCAGGAGGTGACCACCTGAAGTTCGTTTCGCAAAATCAGCCCGGGGCTGGATCGGAGGTGGGTTCGTTTTTTTCGGCGAGTCTCCGCCAAGTCTACCGTCGACAGTTCCGACGGCGAAGCAAGTTCGTTTCGCAAAACTGAAAGGGGCACCAGCTGATCCAGTGCCTGGTCAGACGCAGTTAGAAGCGGACATCTTCTAAGTTGTTTGTACTCAACACTTTGAGTTCGAACGCAGCGCCCGGGCTTAGACGCTGAAGGAACTGCCGCAGCCGCAGGTGGACTTCACCTGTGGATTGTTGAACTTAAAGCCGGAGCCCTCGAGCGTTTCGACGTAGTCGACTTCCGCGCCGTCCAGGTACAGCATGGAGGCCGAGTCTATGAACACCTTCAAGTCGCCGAAGCTGTAGGTCTTGTCGAGCATGGAAGGCGTGTTCTCAAAAGCCATGGAGTAGCTAAAGCCGGAGCAGCCTCCACCCACGACGGAGATGCGCAGCCCAGCTGGCTTCGGCTCCTGCATGTCCAAGATTTCATGCACCTTCGTGACGGCGGTGTCGGTTAGCTGGATCATTTTGGTTGGCTCCTGAATTCAGTATATTACGGGATGGTAACAGGAAAAGGCCCGTTTTCCCAGACTTCTACGAGAATTTGATGCGGCGGAGGAACGGGAGGTCGCAGGTTTTGCGGCGGTCAACCGGATTTGGGCTAGACTTGAGGAGCGGGGACGGGCGAAAACTGTTGTTCAATCGCTCTAACTCCGTGCAACCGAATGAAGACACCCTACGTCTCAGGTGCATGAGCGGCTTGAGCGCAGCAATCCCCTTCCCCCTAGCGGGCGAACAACCCCGGGCAAAGACGAGATTGGACCACCGAACCACTGAGGAAGCGGCGCTTGTCCGTCGGGTGCAGGCCAAAGACGAAATGGCGTTCCGGGAAGTCGTGGAGCGCTATCAGTCGAAGGTCTACTCCATCATCTATGGAATCTTGCGCAACCGGAACGATGCCGAGGATATCGCGCAGCAGGTGTTCGCGAAAATCTTCTTTTCGATCGGCAATTTCGATTTCCGGAGTTCCCTGCTGACCTGGATCTATAAGATTACGGTGAATGAATGCTACGACTACCTGCGGAAGAAGCGGGTGCGGAAGCTGGTTTATGAGAGTGATTTTTCGCCGGAGGAGTCGCTGCGAATGGAGAATTCGGAGCCGGCCTCCGACCAGACGCCTGGGGTTGATACCCAACTGGCGCACCACGACCTGATCGTTAAGCTGCTTTCCAAGATTTCCGAGGAAGACCGGTCGCTGATCCTTCTAAAGGAAGTAGAGGGACACTCAGTGGAAGAACTATCGCAAATGACCGGGATGAATGAGAATACTATTAAGGTGAAGTTGTTTCGCGCCCGACAAAAGCTGGTTAAGGCTGCCCAGCGGTTGGGACGGACTCCGTTCGGGAACTAGGAACGGATAATAAGGTTCACAAAACGGGCAAACAGACCCGTAATCGTCAGGCAAGTTTTCTGAGGGAAATATGCACGGCGTAATTCGAGATCGATTGGAAGATGTGCTCCGGTCGCAGGATGTTTTGACCGGACCTAGAGAATTGAAGGACCATTTGGCGAGTTGCGATGAATGTGCTCGGGAAGTAGCGATCCTTCGGGAACAGTCGCGCATGGTCCGGAGCCTGCGGGTTGAAGCAGAGCCAAGTGCCGGCTTCTATGCGAGGGTTTTGCAGCGCATTGAAGAACGGGCCCAGAACACAGTTTGGGCGGTCTTCCTGTACTCCCCGTTCGGCAAGCGCGTGGCCTATGCATCGCTGGCCCTGGCGCTGTTGCTCGGTACCTATGTGGTTGGCATGGAAAGCCAGGATGGCCACTTGTACACGAGCGGGGCGGCGATGACCCAGAACGACAGCGACACTCCGGTGCAAGGCGACCCGGCTGACAAGCGGGATGCAGTGCTGGTGAACTTCGTCAGCTACAATTCCCAGGCGGACTAAAGGACAGGCGCACGTGTTTGTCGAAAGCCGCCGCCACATGTTCAGCACAGAAGAATCGGGCTGGTCAAACCCTAAGGTCCTGGCGATTCTTGCAGTGGTTTTTCTGTGCGGCTCAGCCTTCGGCGCCGCGGCCATGCGCCAATATCTGCACCGCTGGATGCCCCCTCAGAGCGGACATGAGTTCGTTTACCAGGGGAAACGGCTGGGTCTGGAGCAACTCAAGACTGAACTACGCTTACGGCCTGAGCAGGCATTGCGGGTGGAACTGATGCTGGACGACTTCGCCAAGTATTACCAGAACATCGAAGACCAGCGCTCAGCAGTGGCTGTGATGGGCAAAGAGAAGATCCTGGAAGTCCTGGACGAGGATCAGAAACAGCGTTTTGAGCAAATGCTGCACGGCTCGGGACGCTAGCCCGCATATCTCACAAGCTGGTTTGAGGGGGCAAGTTTGTGCGACTGGGGCAATTCGAGGCGGCCATTTTTGAATTGAGAAAAATACTGATCGATTTGGGCGGCATGAGGGGGTCATGGGTG
>JBAUOG010000093.1:0-3832 GCA_049579625.1 Bryobacteraceae bacterium | reverse complement strand
AAAGAGGTTGCGGCATGTTCATCCGAACGGCGCGCTCCTCAGCTCATCGGGGACACCCCGGACTGATGTCATGCTCACTTCCAGCGTCTCAAAGCGCCGGCGGAGCGCCAGCTCGCCGTGCGCGCTGCGCTCTCCGCTTCGGAGCAAGGTGTGTCCCCAGACGCGACAAAGCTCGTCAACCGGGCGGTTTCTAAGGCCTCCCAAGCAAGTATTTTCAGAGCAACCGCGCGCGTCAGCGAGCGGATGCTTCGCACAAAGGGAACGGACTTTAGTGTGGACAGCGTCTTCAGGGGGCGGTTGCCCGCAATCCCAGAACTGTTGGGCTCCGGCTATGCCGGGTCAGGAAGCACGTTTCGGCCTTTTCCAGCATCCCCTCAATCCACTCAACGGAATTCCCAGCCCGCTCACCGGCATCTATAGGTCAGCGGTCGGATTTCCCTCAGAATTATGGTCAGTTCGCTCGACAATTGGGTAGTGTCCAAATCGACGAGGGCAATCCTCGCCTTCCTAGTCTCTTTCCTCAGTTGCGGTCTCCCCGGTTTCGCCCAGTCCAATAGCGGTGCGGTAAAGGGATCCGTCCTTGACCCCTCCGGCGCGGCCATCAGTAATGCCACGGTCACCATCCAGAACGCGGTCTCCAAGTATAGCCGGACCGCCCAGACGGATGCTCAGGGAAACTTCGCGTTCGCCAACGTCCCCTTCAACAACTACCACGTCTCGATCGCTGCGCCCGGGTTTCAGTCGGGTGAGCAGGACGTCGTCGTACGGTCATCGGTGCCGGCGGAGTTCAAAGTTACGTTGGCCCTCGGCGAAACCAAGACCGAAGTGACCGTGTCCGAGGCTGGAGACCTGCTCGAGACCGATTCGACCTCGCACACCGATGTCGACCGAGCGCTCTTTGACAAGCTTCCGCTCGAGAGCAATTCATCTTCAATCAGCTCACTGGTGACGCTTGCCACCCCCGGAATCTCAGCCGATTCAGACGGTCTCTTTCATGGATTCGGCGACCACGCCTCCAACTCGTTCTCCGTCGACGGTCAGCCAATTACCGATCAGCAAAGCAAGGTCTTTTCGAACCAGATTCCGCTCGACTCCGTGCAGTCGATGGACGTCATTGCCGGCGCGCCTCCCGCTGAATACGGCGGCAAGACCAGCGTGGTCATCGTCGTAAACACGCGATCGGGTCTGGGCGTCACGCAGCCGCACGGCGACGTATCGACTACCTTCGGCAACTTCGCCACCGCCGGCGGGTCATTCGATCTGGCCTGGGGCGGCCAGAAGTGGGGCAACTTTGTCTCCGCCAGCGGCCTGGATACCTCTCGGTTTCTGGACGGTCCGGAGTTTACCGTCATGCATGATCAAGGCAACGAAGAGAATGTGTTCGATCGAATCGATCTGAAGCCCACCGACGCGGACTCCATCAACCTGAATCTTGGCTTTTCACGATCCTGGTTCCAGACGCCCAATTCCTTCGACTCTCAAAACGCAACCGCATGGTCGGGACTCGATGTCAATAACGGCGGCCTCGGCCCCGATGGGCTGCCGGTCGGCTCGCAGGATCAACGCTCCAAAATTCTCACTTATAACGTCGCTCCGGCCTGGACGCACCTGCTCAGCCCGACCACCTTACTCACCCTGGGCGCTTTCGTTCGGCACGACCAGTTTAACTACTACGGCAGCGACAACCCCTACGCCGACTTAACGCCGAATCTGCAGACCAATACCGTCGATCAGGAACGCACACTCACGAATGTGGGGGCCCGTGCCAGTCTCTCCTACGTCAAAGGCATTCACAACATCAAAATAGGCGCTACCTTCGAGGACACGATCCTGAACGAGAACGATCGGTTTGGAATCGTTGATCCGCTGGAGAACGCCGTTTGTTTAAATCCAGATGGAAGTCCCAACACGAACCCATCCATCACGATGCCGGGTCAATGCGCCGGCGGCCTCCAACCAAATCCTGGATACCTGCCGATTCTTGCTCCTCTCGACTTAACTAGGCCGACGCCCACCACCGGGCTCTACAACTACATCGGCCACGCGGACATCCATGAGGGCGCACTGTACATCCAGGACGCAATTACCTTGAAGAACTGGACCTTCAATCTCGGCATTCGCGGCGACATCTATCGTGGCATCACCAGCGCCAGCGCAGCGGAGCCCCGGCTCGGCGCTGCCTACAACATCAAGCGAACCAATACGGTCTTACGAGTCGCCTACGCTTACTCACTGGAATCGCCGTTCAATGAGAACCTCGTGCTCGCCAGCCTCGGCTGCAACGATGCCGTCATCAACGCGCTTACGTCGATCACACAGGGCTACCCGTGCCTGACCTCGGCGCTCAAGCCCAGCACCCGCAACGAATACCATGTTGGCCTGCAACAGGCTTTTGGAAAGTTTCTGGTGGTCGACGCCGAATACGTCTGGAAGTACACCAACCTCGGGTATGACTTTAGCGTTCTCGGCAACACGCCCATCACCTATCCCATCGAATGGAGAAAATCGAAGATCCCTGGATTCGCGCTGCGCGCGACCGTTCCTGAATACCACGGCTTTACAGCCTATGTCGTTATGTCGAGCATCGCGGCCAGGTTCTTTGGGCCGCAGCTCGCAGGAATCGGCATCACGCCTACGACGACGGGTAACACCGAAGTGTTCCGCATCGACCACGACGAGCACTTTAACCAAACCACCCACCTGCAATATCAGCCCAAGAAGAACCTGCCGTGGATCGGCCTGAACTGGCGCTATGACAGCGGCCAGGTGGCGGGTCCCGTGCCGTGTGCGGGAGGCGAGTGCAACAACGGGCCGAATGGGACCAACACGATCGTCGATGCCTCCATCCTGACTCCCGACCAGCAGTATCAGGCCGGGCTCTACTGCGGCGGTGTCTATGCCACGCCGACCACGCCGATCAGTCCGAATAGCATTTGTCCGGCCTCGCAATACGGCTCTAAGTATCTGACAATTCCAGCAGCGGGCACCGAAAACAACGACCACAATCCGCCCCGCATCGCGCCACGTAATCTCTTCGACATTGCCATCGGACAGGACAACCTGCTTCGCGGCGATAAGTTCAAGCTGAGCGCGCGCCTGACGGTTGTCAACCTCACCGACAAGGAAGCGCTTTACAACTTCCTTTCCACCTTCAGCGGAACGCACTACGTTTCGCCGCGCGCGATCACGGCGACCATCGGGTTCCATTTCTAACCGAGGGATCAGACGTGTCGCAGCTTGCTGACCCGTCCGACTTCAACCCACTCCACCACGTAGATGTTCCCTTCGTGATCGAAGCACGCGCCGTGCGGGCAGACAAACTTGCCGGGCGTGAAAGCGTCGCGGCTTAGCTTCCGCACGTCACCCCACTTATTAGCAGCAGAATCGTCGCCCAGTTGTTCAATCACGTTGTTGTTCTTATCCAGCAGCGTGACGCGCGCACCGAGGTCCGGCACAACGTTGTCGCCGTTCTTATAGAAGTTGAAGTAGCAGGGAAGGTTGGTTCCGCCAATGTAGGCGATGTGGTCGCCATCCAGCGTGAAGGTCTGGATGCGGTGGTTGCCGCGGTCGGCAATCATCAGAATCGGCGTGGCGCCACGGGTATCGACAATGATTCCATGCGGGCAATCAAGCTTCCCGGCCTCTGTGCCCTTGCCGCCGAAGGTCCGGATGTACTTTCCGTCCTTGGTGTATTGGTTCACGTAGCTTGAGCCGTAGCCGTCGCCGACGTAAATGTCTCCGTTCGGCGCAATCGTCAGATTGGTGGGACTGTATTTGATCCTTGTGCCGTCGGCCGCGTGCTTGTACGCTGGTGATTCCTCGGGGTAGCCGA
>JBAUOG010000092.1:0-2643 GCA_049579625.1 Bryobacteraceae bacterium | reverse complement strand
CGTAAACCCAGACGCTTGGCTTCGGGGCTTCGATACCTTCATCAGCTTCGCAATCCGCCCAAAATAGAATTCGGCGTCCATCCGGCGACCAGACAGCTTGGCAGACCATAGTTCCCTTGCCGATTTGCGCTGGCGGCCCGCCGGAAAGGGCCTGAATGAATAACTCACCGTTAATTTGTATTTCCTGGCCGGTAGAGTACATCAACCACTGGCCGTCCGGAGAGAATCTGGGTGCTTTGCCCTGGGGTACCAACTCTCGCGCCTCGCCCCCGAGCGTCGGCACTAAATAGATGCCTCCCTTGTCACGGTCCGAGCGAAAGCCGATCTGGGAACCGTCCGGCGAAAACGCCGGGCTCCAGTGATTCGCCGGATCGTCGGTGAGCCGAATCGCGCCACCTCCATCGATCTGCTGCACCCAGATGTCGAAGTGATCCGGATCTGCCCGATTGCTGGTGTAGGCCACCAGCTTGCCGTCAGGGGAAATGGCGGGCGCAAATGAGAGGCGTTCGTCGCTGGTTAGCCGTCGGAGGGAGAACTCTGGCGGCGCCGCGGGTCTTGTGAGATGGAGGCCTCGCCAGTAGATTGCCCCTCCTGCCACAGTAGTCGCAGTTGCAAGTGCCGCCCATTTTAGCCACCCCCGTGTCTTGGGCGCTGTTTCTGGCAAGAGAGGCGCAGACAGCGAGTGCAGTGCGAACCCCAGATCCGCAGTCGTCTGGAACCGTCGCGCGGGTTCCTTCTCCAGGCAGCGGCGTACAACGCGGTCGAGTGTCGGAGGCGAGGCGGCTGGCAACTGGGGCGGATCGTCTTTGAGGATCGCGTTCATCACCTCAATCGACGATGAGCCGCGAAAGGCCCGCTGGCGTGAGGCCATTTCGTAGAGGATGACGCCCAGACTGAAGATGTCGGAGCGGGCGTCCGTCGTCTCGCCGCGCACCTGCTCTGGCGACATGTAGCCGGGAGTGCCCATGATCACACCCGGGTGGCTGACGTCCATTGTCGTGCCGTCGAATCCATACGCCCGATTCTGACGCGCCAGCCCAAAGTCGAGGATCTTCACTCGTCCGTCTCGGGACAGCATGATGTTGCCGGGCTTCAGATCGCGATGGATAACACCCGCTACGTGCGCCGCAGTGAGTCCGTCGCAGATCTGCGTGCTCACGTCGATCAGTTTCCGGAGCGGGAGCGGCCCGCGCTCGATGACACGCGCCAACGTCTCACCGTCGACCAACTCGGAGACGATGAACGAGACGCCGCCATCTTGGCCGATGTCGTGGACGCTGACGATATTGGGGTGGTTCAGTGCGCTGGCGGCTCGCGCCTCGCGCTCGAAGCGGGCGATGCGGTCGCGGTCAGCAGCAAAGCCGGACGGCAGAGTCTTGATGGCAACGTCGCGCCTCAGGCGTACATCGCGGGCGCGGTAGACCTCGCCCATGCCGCCGCGGCCGATCAGCGTAACGATTTGGAAGTTACCAAGCTTGTCACCTGGCTTCAGCGCGGGCTGGCGTTCGACGACAGAAGAGAGCGGTGAACCATCGAGCAACGGGTCGCGGGATTCAGCGGCCTTGAGTAGTGACTCCACCTCGGCGCACAGTTCGGGGTCGCCGGGGCAAGCTTGTCGCAGAAACTCAGCGCGCTGTTCGGCAGACCGCTGCAGCGCGGCCTCGAACACCTCTTCGAGCCTCTTCCACCGCTCAACTTCCACTGTGAGCCTCAGGGGCCAGTTCGCACTTGAGCCACACCCTAGTCGAGCCACCGTCGCGGATAATCGTGTTTGCGTGCATCCGTGGCGCGCCTCCGGCGTGAGCCAACCTGAGTTGCATCTGGCGGTGGACAATGAGCCTCAGTTTATCCTCCAGCAAACTGTATCAACCTGTTAGGACAATACTCTTCATCGGAATACCAGCGAAGCTTCATGGTAATCGGCTTTGCGCTAACGAAGCGTATTCTCTCAGCTCGGTGAATTGTGTCTAAACAAGAAGTTTAACGCGATCCAGGGGTTGAGTAACGGGTTCTTCATGCCGCTGAGAGGCGCTACAGGATGGACTTCCCAATCCAACGCTAAGACGCTTCGCCGGATTAGTCCCGTTAAACGCGTTGTCGTCGGTGATCCATCAAGTGCGTCGACTCCCTGTCGATTATCCCCAACATTCACACCCCCCCGATGGGGACTCGTCGCCTCTGCCCCAAACACGCCGTACCGCGTGGCCAGGGCGAGCCTGTCCCCAACTCACCAACGCCCACCCACCGTGCAATCCCCACTGCTGCTAAACTCTCCTAAAGAAGGACGCTATGCAATCACGCCGTGGATTTCTTTTCGCCGTTGGCGCCGGGTCGCCTCTACTACTCGCAATGACTAACAAATCCGGCTCGCAGAAGCCCATCCTCGGTACCGGCGATCACACCTACGAGGTGACCCACGATTGGGGCGAACTGCCCGCCGACATCAAGTACGGCAATACCCATGGAGTTGTCGAGGACTCCCAGGGCCGCATTTACATTCATCACACAGTCAATGCCGCCAGCGAGTCGAGTGACTCCATGGTGGTGTTCGACGCCAACGGAAAGTTCATCAAGAGTTGGGGCAAGGATTTCAAAGGCGGCGCGCATGGCCTGTACATCCACCGCGAGGGCAATACCGAATAC
>JBAUOG010000091.1:0-2113 GCA_049579625.1 Bryobacteraceae bacterium | reverse complement strand
CACCCATGACCCCCTCATGCCGCCCAAATCGATCAGTATTTTTCTCAATTCAAAAATGGCCGCCTCGAATTGCCCCAGTCGCACAAACTTGCCCCCTCAAACCAGCTTGTGAGATATGCGGGCTAGGCACGCCCCTGCTCATGCTCGCGCACTCTCCCTACTCATCACCGCTCGATTACAAGGATCTCCTTCGCGTCCACGAAACCGCGGCGCAGGCGGAAACGGATCTTCGACGAATGGTTCGCCCCACTGGTGGAATCGGTTCGGAAACAAGAGTCGAACGCCGAGTACTATAAAAACCGCGACAGCGCGCGGACGACACTCGAGCGAATAAACCTGGGCGAATGGATTGCCGAGAACGAGTCGGAGGATGTTTCGGAGTACTTCATCCCAACAGCTGCATACAACGAAGCCCTGCGCGCCAATCACTCAATCTTCGTTGGGCGAAAGGGAACCGGTAAGAGCGCCACATTCTATAAACTCCAAGACGAATTGAGCAAAGATCCAAGAAATCACGTATGCGTGATAAAACCTGTCGCGTATGAGCTCGAAGGCGTGTTGCAACTTCTCACCCAGACCCTGGCTGGCGCCGACAGCGGATACCTCGTCGAAAGCCTGTGGAAGTTCCTCATCAACACTGAACTTGCCAAGAGCCTTTACACGCAGATTAACTCCAGGCCGGTGTACTACGGGCGGGACGCGAATGAGCGCGACTTGGTTGAGTTCGTTGAGCAAAACACATCCTGGATAATGCCAGAGTTCTCGATCCGCCTTGAGTCCGCAGTAAACAAGCTGATGAAGCTCCCGACTACCGGCAGCGTCGACGCGCGTAGGACGAACATCAGTGAGAGGCTCCACGGCGATATGTTGCCGCGCATGAAAGTCGTGACCGGCAACCTGATTTCAGGTAAGAACCGCATCGTCATCCTCGTCGACAATCTCGATAAGGCCTGGGACCAAACGCAGGACCTGTCTCGTGTCAGCGAACTGCTGTTCGGACTGCTTAGTGTGAGTAGCAGAATCGCTACTGACTTCGAACGAGATGCAACGTTCCGCGGAAAGTTCGCGTTCTCTCTGATCCTGTTTCTTCGAAGCGACATCTACGCCGCCATCTTGAGGTTCGCTCACGAGCGAGACAAGCTGCCGGTGCGACGGATGTTCTGGGATGATCCGTCAATGCTGCTTCGGGTACTCGAGGAGCGGTTCATGAAATCAGATCTCGAACTGCGGACTCCTGATGAGATTTGGCAGCGCTTCTTTACAGTCGCGGCTCCGTTTGGTTCGCTCACAATCGTGGCTGCCGGTATCATTTGCTTGCCATGCCGCTTAGATCCATTTTCTGAGTGAGAGTTCCGTCGGGCACGATTACCGCAACCCAAGGCGTAGCGGCGGACGACGTACGGCCCTTCCACACCAATGAAGCCGGGCGGCCGGCGGCCAGATCGAGCGTTTGGTTGATTGGCCCAGCGATCTCGAGGTTTTCGGCCCGTAGCTCAAACGAGTGGCGGCCGCTTCCGCTCGCCGTTAGATGGATCTCAATCTGCCCGTTGCCGACCGCTTGCGTCGTCGCCGAGAATGTCACCTGATGACCAGCTTGCAGGTTCAGTTTGTATGTGGCGGCGGGTAAGGCCGTCAGCGACTGCGACAGGTCGCCCTGGCTGACGATGTATTCGCCTTGCGGCAGCACCGCGTGGAAATGGCCCGTCGCGGGATCAACGGAAACGCGTATCACTTCGCCGGTCGCGTTCTGGCGGATTTGAACAACGCCGGCTTTGGCCGGATCGGCCTGGCCATCGACAACCGCCGGACCGGCAATATCCTGCATCAGCCAAAGCCATCGTCCTACCGGATGAGTCCACACCTCTTTATATGTCCAGCAAATCTGGTGCGGCCAGTAGGGCGCGTCGTTGAACTCGCGCGTTTCGATGCCCACCGGGAGCGCTCCGACAATCTGGCCGGAACGGACACTATAAAGTGGTTCCCAATCGTAGCCCTCGCCATACATCGTACTGGCGGCGAATGGGTTCCGTCCCACAACCCACTCAGCCTGCTGCTGGGCCAGGTCGGCCGCGGCCAAGTCGTTGCGAAACTGAGCGGTGGAAGACAGGGCCTT
>JBAUOG010000090.1:0-8724 GCA_049579625.1 Bryobacteraceae bacterium | reverse complement strand
GGGCACAACAGCCCAACGCCAATAGAAAAAGCCGGCTGTTAAGGCCGGCCTATGACTCGAAAACTGATTGAGAGTAACACGCGAAGTGCGAAAAACGGATCGGGCGGGTTAGGGGAATTCCCGCCAGGTAATTGATTTATTAGGGAGAAAAATCTATTTTCTCGATCTGTGATTCTATGAGAGCGCTGCAGAGGGGCGCAGCGTAGAGTACGCTACGCCCAGACGTTTGAAAGGAACGTTTGCAGCGATATGAGACAGTTTATCGGTTGCGACACGCACAAGAAATACTCGGTTTTCCGGATCCAGGGCGAGAGTGGCCCGATGAGTCCGGCGATCCGGGTCAACCATGAGGGAGGTGAGTTGGAGCGGTTCCTGAAGGGCCTGGAGCCGGGGAGTCCGGTGGCTTTGGAAGCCGGGCTGAACTGGATGTGGATGGTGGAGCAGATCGAGAAAGCGAATCTGGAGCCACATCTGACGAACCCCTTGGAAGCCAAGAAGAGGATGGGAGGAATCAACAAGTTCGATTCCCGGGATGCGGCCGGGTTGTTGATCCTGCTGCGCAGCGGGACGCTTCCGGAAGTTTGGATTCCGCGCGGGGCGCAGCGTGATCTGCGGGGACTGATGCGAAGCCGGCTGGTGCTGCGGCGACACGTGAGCGGGCTGAAATGCCGGATTCATGGTGTGCTGACGCAATACGGGCTGAAACCGCTGGTGGAGGAAGAAGACGAGATCGAGTATCGGGACTGGTTCACGGTCCAGGCCCGACACGCGCTGATGGAAGCGATGGATCGATTGCCCGTTGCCACGCGAGAGGGGTTGCGGCAGGAATACCTGGCGATGTGGGAACTGGAACGGCACGTCCGGAGCCAGGAAGCCGCCATTCAGGCGCGAGTCGAGCCGCTGGGTTGGATTCGACTGTTGCGGACGATGCCTGGTGTGGGCTTGATTCTGGGAGCCACGATCTGGACGGAAGTCGGTGACGTGAAGCGATTCGCAAGCGCGGATCGGTTGGCCGCCTATGCCGGGTTGGTGCCGCAAACGCAGGCTTCGGGTGGAAAGAGTTGGCGGGGACCGACGCCGCGGGCCTGCAATCACTACCTGAAATGGGCCTTTGTGGAAGCGGCCAATGGGATTGCGGCGCAACGGCGGCGCATGGAAAGCAGGCATCCGCACGTGGTGCGGCTCTACGAGCGGGTGAAAGGGAACACGAAACTGAACGGCAAAGCCAAGGTGGCGGTGGCACGTCACCTGGCCGAGGCGTGCTGGTGGGTTCTGACCAAGAAAGAGTTTTATCGGGAGCCGACGTCGATCTCGGTAGCTTCGTCCAAGAACGGGTAAGCGCGACTGTCAGTCTTTGCCTTGACAAGGCCGTGTCTGTGAATGCGAAACCCGGGATGAAGAAAGTTCTTGTCTCCACCAGCGAGCGAATAGGTGACTCACCGGACTGAGGCCCTCAGTTCAGAACGGAAAGCAAAGGAGGGAACGGCAAGCAGGGAGATAGCGCGACCGGCACACCGGCTCTGAGACTCACCAGCGGGAACCGTGTTTGTTCCCGCCGGAGCCGCCCGTCCGCACACAATCCGTACCAGAACCGTGCTCGCCCGCAAGGGTAAACTTCGCGCGCCTCCCAGCGCGCCCTTGCGGTCTGCGCGCGGTTCTGATGGCGTTCTAGTGCGACGGGCGGCTCCGGCGGGAACAAACACTACCCCTGTTGTTCGGCTCAGCAGGCAGAGGCATTCGTGTCTTCCAAGTGGCGCCTGACGGCGCCAAAAGGGCTTAAAACCTTATCTCTTGACATCCGCGCTCTCATAGGTGACGGTAAAAGGTCGCTGCAGCTTTGCGGAAGAAAACGTGGGGGGGGATGGCGCGGCCCGCAAGCTGAAGTGACCGAGCAGTGAGCTAAACCGCAGGGGATGCTATGGGGTTTGAATACGGAAGCTGGGGGCTGGTGTGACGGGGGTTGGCGTAGATTCGCCCTCTGGAAGAAGGCGGGCATCGGAATGAGATCGAAAGGCGAGGTGGACTCGGGGGCCGGCAGAACGGGAGAAGGCTCGGTCTTGATTTCGGCGCGCACTCCGAGTGGGGGTTGCCGCGAAGACGGCATGTTCGTCCATCGGGCCAGCCAGCCTTGCATTCTTCCAGCGGATGACGCCCTGAGGCACGAGAGGAGAACTGTCTTAAGTTAGCGCTCGTGGGATGCCGTTTTGCTCCCCACTAACTTAAGTACGAACCAGGGAGTTGCTTTCCTGCTCGTCTTCCGGGAAGACCGAGTATCCAGCCGGGGTCGGGAACAGCGACTTGAGCAAGGTCAATCGCCGGCGCAAGTAGCGGCTGGGCAATTGGCGAGGGCCGGTCTCTACATCGATGTCGCAGCAGATGCCATGCAGATAGAGCGTCAGGGTGTCGATGAACGATTGCCGGGCATAATCGCGAAAGACCTGCGTTTCCTTGCGCACGCTGCTCTGGCGGCGTAACAAGGTTTGCTTGGCCTGCCAGCTTTCGTCGTCCACTTCGCCATGCACCAGCGCGCCCAACTCCTCGCGCAGCAACGAGACGTACATGTCCCGAGCCATCGGTGGCCACTTGTCGGCGACCAGCGCCGAAAGGTAGCGATAGAAGCGATAGTGATACTCGGCGACGTCTTGCTCCTTAAGACCAAAAACCAGGACGGTTTCACTTTCGAAGGTTACCTGCGATGCCCAGGACTGTTGCCCGTCAGCCGGGCGCTCATCCACGACAAAGTCCGCCAGTTTCTCGAGCCCGATTTGAGTGGTTTTCTTCTTGCGGGCGCCCGCTTTCACGCCGGAGCGTTCCAGATAAGGAACCAGCAGAATGGAGATGCGCGGCAGCATGGCTGCGATCGCCGGAGGCAAAGCGGCAACGGGCTCTTCCAAATACTCCTTCAACACTTCTTCGCTCATCGGCACCGAGGCGCAGAAATAGCTGAAGGTGTTGCTCAGTGGAATCACCTCGCTGCGGAAACGCTCGGCGAACTGACCGACACTGACTCGGGAGTAATTAGATTGAGCCGGGTTGACGGCAAGCGGCTCTCGTGGGCTGGACATCTACGTTTACGTTTCGCCTCGATTCTAGCAGAGAGGTTGCGACGCGACTTGCGCTGCGGCAAGCCCGGATGGGATCTTTTCCGCTTTGCAAGTGCTTGATGAGAGCGCGGTTTCCGTTGCATGCGGCGTGCTTCGGCGAAGCTTCCGCCGGTTGTTACCATAAGAACCGTCGTGCGAATCCTCATCTCCGCGGGAGAAGCATCCGGCGATATGTATGCCGCGCAGCTCGCCCGCGCGTTGCAGCCGCACTTCCCGGACGCGCAGTTTTACGGATGCGCCGGGCCGCGTCTGAAGGAGGCGGGTGTCGAAGTGGTGGTCGATTCGGCCAGCTTGGCGGTGGTCGGTCTGGCGGAGGTCGTGTCGCACCTCCCGCGAATCTACAGACAGTATCGACGCCTTCTGAGACGCGTTCGCCGAGATCGCCCCGACTTTGCGATCCTCGCCGACAACCCCGACTTTCACCTAAGGCTGGCGCGGCATTTGAAGACGATGGGCGTTCCAGTTTTCTACCTGGTTGCACCGCAAGTGTGGGCGTGGCGGCAGGGCCGGGTTAAGACGATTCTCCGGCGCGTCGACAAGCTGTTCTGCCTGTTTCCGTTCGAAGAACGTTGGTTCCGTGAGCGCGGAATCGACGCGGACTATATTGGGCATCCGCTGGCCGCGCGGGTACGGCCTTCGTCGACCAAGCCCGAGTTCTTCACCAGGCACGGCCTTGATCCCAACTTGCGGACCATTGTGCTGCTGCCGGGAAGCCGTGTCGGCGAGGCGACGCGTCACCTGCCGGACCTGTTGGGCGCTATCGAGTTGCTTCGCCGAAAATTCGCCGTTCAGACCGTGCTGGCTACGCCGAAGAGCTTCGCCTCCGCACCGTCGTTCGAAAACTTTCGGGAACGCTTTTCTTCGCTCTCCATCAAAGTAATTGAGGGCGAAACCTGGGATTCCATTGCCTATGCCGACCTGGCGTTTGCCGCCAGCGGAACGGTAACCGTGGAGGCTGCCGTTCTTGGTACCCCCATGGTGACCTTCTATAAGGTGACAGCTTTAAGCTGGTGGGCAGGCAGGCGGCTCGTCAAGGTTCCTTATCTCTCGATGGTGAACTTGATCGCAGATCGGAAAGTTGTACCCGAACTGATCCAAAATGAAATGACGGCCGGGAATTTGGCAGCGGCGGCGACCGGGATCCTAGCTGATCCGGCTCGCGCGGAGCGCATGCGTGAGGATCTTGCGGCGGTGCGTCGAGCGTTAAGCGGTGAAGGAGATCCGCTGGACAAGGCGGCCACGTTACTACTCAAGAAGTGGGATGAATTGAAAAGCCGGCAGACGAACAGGAGACAATCGGGGCATGGGTCGTAGTTTTCAGTGGATAGCCGTTTTCCTTAGCTTGGCCACATGCGTGTGGGCTCAGGAGAAGCGGCCGCGGATCCAGGTGCAGCACTATTCCATCGATGCCGATGTGAATCCTCGCACCCAATCGTTGACGGCCACGGCTAAGGTGACGTTCCTGCCCCTGGAAGCCACCAGTGCGGTGGTATTTGAGCTGAACAGCGCGCTCACGGTGTCGAAGGTAATCGACAGCCAAGGGCAGACTATCCCAACCAACCGGGATAAGGAAGAGGGCACCATCCGGCTGATGATGCCGGCGACGCTGACCAAGAATCAGCCGGTGACTGTCGCGTTCACGTATGATGGCCGCTTCACGGGCAACGAAGACGGCCCGGTACCAGGCATCAAGTTTGCTGCCCTGCATCCCGACAATGGCTATCTGCTTTACCCGGCACGGTGGTTCCCGGTCGGCACATATACCGTGGACCGGTATTCCGCCGACATGCGCATTTCAGCTCCCTCAGATTACAAGGTCATCGCGAGCGGCGATGAGAAGCAGGACAAGAGCGGCGACCGGACCATCCATTCCTTCAACTACAAACAGAATAGTTTCCCGGGCAGCATCGCGCTGGTAAAAGATGAACCGGTTAAGGTTTCATCCGAAGGCATCAATACGCGCGTCTATTTCCGTGGCGATCACGTCGCCGAAGCGCGAGCTTACGGCGAGGAGACCGGCAAGATGATGGCGTTCTTTACGTCCATCTACGGCCTGGCGCCTCAAGCCGATCTCACGCTGGTTGAGACCGAAGCCGGATCGGTGAGCGGCTATGTTGCGCCCGGCATCGTTTTCCTGGCGCCCTCGGCCATCGGAAAGCAAGTGAACGTTCGTGCGCTGAGCAATGCGCTGTCACGCCAGTGGTGGGGCATCCTTGTCTCGCCGACCAGCCGAAACCACATGTGGTTTGTGAACGGCGGCGCACGCTATTCGGAATTGCTCTACCTGGAACATCTGGGTGGCCCGGGCGCGGCGGAAAACGACCTGCGAAACACCTACGTCGAAGCACTCACCATCACCGATCCGCCCGTGCTGCAGGCCGCGCGGCTAGACGACTACTCACCGGAGTACTGGGCACTCACGGCAGCGCGGGGTGCGTCCGTGCTCAACATGTTGCGCGCTGTTGTCAGCGACGCGGTGTTCAAGAAGTCGCTGCAAGCATTCATGGACAAGTACAGCTGGAAATCGGCGAACACCGAAGACCTGCGAAAAGTGTTCGAGCAGGTGGCCGGGAGCGACCTCCGCTACTTCTTCCTGCAATGGCTGGAATCCAACGGCTCACCCGATTTCAAGCTGGAGTACACCGTGTTCCGGACGCAGAAGGGCTTCCGTATTGTGGGCAAAATCACCGAAGACCTGGACACGTTCCGTATGCCCGTTGAACTGCGGATCGAAACGGAAGGCAATCCGGAGGACAAGGTGGTGGAAGTGACCGGTTCGTCGTCTGAGTTCAGCCTGGATACGTTTGGCAAGCCGCGTATGATTACCATCGACCCGCAACATCGCATCCTGCGACTCGACAAGGCCATGCGAGTGCAGGTGGCAATACGACGCGGCGATCAGTTCGTGGAAATCGGCGACTTCGCGAATGCATTGAAGGAATACCAGAAGGCTCTCGATGTGAACGCGAACAGCTCACTCGCCCACTACCGCATTGGCGAAATGTTCTTCAAGCAGAACAATTTCCAATCGGCCGCGAACGAGTTTCGCTCCGCCCTGAACGGCGATCTGGACCCGAAGTGGACTGAGGTATGGTCACACATCAACCTCGGCAAGATCTTTGACGTGAGCGGCTCACGCGACCGCGCGGTGAATGAATACAAACAGGCCATCCGCACTCGCGACAACACAGCCGGGGCGCAGGAACAAGCGGCCCAGTATTCAACCAAGCCGTATGAGCGCGCACACTCGGAATCGTAGGGAGACGGGAGCACAGACTTGGGTCTGCGTTTCGCCGCCTCACCGGCTTCAGCGGTCTTCTAAGCCAGCGAACCTTTAAAGGCTGCGCCGACGTGCATGACGGCGGAGACTGCGCGCAGATAGTTCATCCGCATCGGACCCAACACCGCCACGTTGGCGGCGATGCCATTCGGAAGCTCAATCCGCATGCCGATCAACGAGAGCTCGCTCATACTTGGGTGGACGTCGCCCAGCCCCACCTGAATGGCCCATTGCCCGTTCGGCCGTTCCAGGAAGCGCTCCAGGATCTGCAGAACGCGCTTCTTCTCTTCCAGGGCTTGGAAAAGATCGCGCATCCGCTCCCGGGTCAGATGAAGATCCAGGCTGATCAGGTTGCCGGCGCCTTCGAAATGGACTTCGGGCGCCAGGCCCAGATCCAGCAGGCCGACGGCGTAGAGTTGGTTGACGCGTTTCAAGATGGCGTCGTAGGTCGCGCTTTCGAGCTCAAACCGGCGCTTCAGTTCCCGGTGGATGTTGGGCAGCGCCCAGCCGCTGAAATTGTAGTTAATGTAATTGCGGATGGACGTCAGCTCATCTTGGGTGACCTTGCCGTCGATCTGCACAACGCGGTTTCGGACCATGCGGTCTTTGGTGACCACAACCATCAGAATACGGCTGTCCGTGAGCAAGAGGAGTTCCACCTGGTCGAGCGATTGATTCTCGCTGGGGATAGCAGCTGCAATTCCAAAGTTGCGCGTGAGCTCAGTCAGTAGCTGCGACGACCGTTCGATGCGCGCCTCCATCGTGGAGGTCTTTTGCAGCTCTGCCAGCAGACGATCCAGCTCGGTCCGCACGATACGGCTGCCGGCTACCGTCTTCGCGTAGCTCTGAAAGCCTCTCTCGGTTGGCACGCGGCCGGCCGACGTATGCGGCTGGGAGAGAAAGTCGTGGTCAGCCAAATCGGCCATCATGTTGCGGATGGAGGCTGCGCTAAGGGGATGCTTCCGCGCTATGGTGCGCGATGCTACCGGCTCGCCCGATTCAATGTAGTTCTCGACGAGCGCGTGCAACACCTCAAAGTGCCGGGGAGTGAGCGTGCCGAAGTGCCTCATGTTAGTTTGTGGGCGACCAAGCCTAACTTGATTATAAATAAGAGGTTCGGCGATTGAATTGCTGTTTGTCAATCTCCTGGCAGCCAAAAGCGAAGAAAAAGAGAGGCGGGCCTTTCGGCAGCGGTTCGCTCCTCAGGCTGCGGTCGCCGGCAGTTCGACCGTTTTGGCATGTCTCCAGAGACGCTCCAGGTCGTAGAACTTGCGTGCAGTCTCAGAGAACACGTGAACGACGAAGTCCCCGTAATCAAGCAGAACCCATTCACCGCTCTCGTAACCTTCTGTGCTTACCGGAAGTTCACCCGTCTTTTTCAACTCCTTGTGAATCTCATCGGCGATGGCCTGAGCCTGGCGCGGGTTGAGCGCCGTGCAAATCAGGAAGAAGTCGGTAAACGACGTGACTTCCCGCAGGTCAAGGACCCGGATATCCAGAGCTTTTCTGGAATCTGCCGCATGCACGGCTATCATCCAGTTTTCCGGCTCCGGTGCGTGGGCCAAGTCGTGGTTGCGGGAGTGACCGGTTTGCTCGCGGGCCTCTGATGCGGACTGGTCTGGAAGGGTTGAGATGTTATCGCTTGCGCCTGGTGTGTCTGCCAGCGCTTTTTCATGACGGGGTTTGCTCTTCTTCGGTCGCGAAGAGCCAGTTTTGGTAGGGCGTTTCTTGAGATTCGTTGAAGCAGCTCCTTGGGCCTAGCGTACTACAATAAAGAGAATGCGTAAATGCTCTGTTGCGGCCGGAATGATTCTGTCACCCAGGACACTCCCATTGGTCGTAACCCTTCTGTTACAAGCTTTTGCAGGCTCTTTGCTGCTGGCAGCCGCCGAATCTGCTGGAGATGCCCCTCCAGTTACCTATGTCACCGTAAGTGAGGCTGCCGTGACACGCGCCCGCAACGACGTAGACCGGATTAAGTCCCTGGTCGATGTGGGGGCGCTCCCGAGGAAAAGGCTCGAACAGGCCGAAACCAGCTTAGCCGATGCGGAAGACGAAGCGATTCTGGTCCGGACGCTGTATGGGTCTTCACGAATCGAGGACCTCTCGTTTGAGGATTCGAAGCTGATGGTCGAAGCCGCCGAGCGCCGCGTTGTTCGCCAGCAAGCGGTGGTCGACGAGCGGAAAAGGCTGGTTGATGAAGGGATACTGGCTCCCGCGGAGATTCAAGCCGAGCGGCAAGAGCTGGAAATGCGCAGAGGAACGCGGGACTTGGCTCAAAGCCGCGCCCGGCTGCTGGTGCAGCTCGCCGACATGGCTAAGGCTGAGCAGGAGTTGGAA
>JBAUOG010000089.1:0-3533 GCA_049579625.1 Bryobacteraceae bacterium | reverse complement strand
CCTCCGGCGAAATGCCGGATTGAACAGACTGTGACTCGCAGCGGGTGAAAGAGTCACAGGGTAGTGGACGTCGCGACGTGCTCCGAGGCGAAGAATACGCTGGCGGCGTCGCTTCAGGGAGGCGGATCCTCTTCGCTGTGATCCCGGATGAGTCTGAGGCAGGTCAGAGTTTATCTCCGTGCGTTCCTATTTCCCTTGTTCGAGGAATTCACTGGTTGAGTGATTGCAAAAAATGGGGGGTTTGGCTAGTCTGAACCTGGGATACACTCCTTCGTTTTTTGGGGACATACTTCAGACAGTCGGGCCTCCGAGACCCAGAAGGCATCCCACTGGGGCGGGTTCCGGCTCGATTAGGTAGGTGTTCATCGACCAGGGGAAGTGGCTACTACACCTGTCGAAACC
Source organism: Bryobacteraceae bacterium (assembly GCA_049579625.1). Classification (GTDB taxonomy): domain Bacteria; phylum Acidobacteriota; class Terriglobia; order Bryobacterales; family Bryobacteraceae; genus CAJCIT01. The sequence goes on along the minus strand of JBAUOG010000089.1, from coordinate 3,131 downwards.
GGCAGTTTTTTCATGCTTTGTGGGCTGGAGTTCTAGCTTGAGCCATTGGCGATGGCAGATACCTTTACGGATGGCTTCGAAGTCCTAACTGTTTGCGTCACACCCCGTGGCAACTGCGGTTGCCAGCCTGGAGAGCCCGCTCAACAACCTGAAATGGCCCAAGGAGAATAGCCGTGATGCATAGCAAGAAGGCCGTAATACTCATCGCCGCGAAACTGGCGATGGGTGTCGCCTTCGGCCAAATACCGCAAGGGACGGCGGGCTGCGTTCTTTCACCGAACGTTCCGTCAACGCTTCCCTCTTCCTCCAACGTCGTCGGGATCACGTGGCAAACCGAGATCGATCAATACACTTATCAGCCGGCGGCGGGGTTTCCAGTCCGGATTCGTTACGATGCGGATTGTGTCTTCTTCACTGGCAGCGCCGGCGGAACCTGCGTTGGCGCCTCGATCCAGAATGTGGGGCACGCTTTCGCAGACGATGCCGTCGGAGCATCCAATCCATTTCCGGCCCTCGGCCTGTATCTGACTTCATTGGACCCCAGTCTGCTGAACAGCCAGCATGGCGTGTCGCTCGATGCCGATCCGACCGCCTACCCGCAGTTCGGTCGGATCTTTGAGAATGTCGACGGCGGTGGTTTTGTAGGGATGAACATCTACACCAGACAAAATGTGGGCAGCCCCGATCCGCTGCACCCCATTTTGGTGCGATGGACCGTAAGCAGGGTAGGGGTGGTAACCAACCCGCTGGGCAACTTTTCGAAGGACCTTACCGGAGCCTGGGCTCCGCTGGTGGGCACATTCGTTCAGTGGCGATTTTCAATCGCGATTAGCGGCCAATCCCAGGACGTGGCAACTTACTATCTGCCAATTGAAAAGGCCGAGTATATCTCGGTGGGCACGCCGTTAGACCTCGGCCAGGAGCAGTTCGGTTCGGTGGAAGACACGCTGGTAGGGGAACCAACGCGGGTGCATTACTCCGATATGCGGGTAACGGATGGCGCCGCGTGGTACCCGCTTCAGCAGTGGAGACTGTTCCACTGCATAGATAATCTCTTCAATGGCTATCCGATTACGGATCTGCGCTATGGGTGGGAGAGCGACGCCGATTCCCTAGTCTCTACAGCCGGCCACGACGATGATATTGCGGGTGCCATCCGCACGATTGGAGCGACGTTCACGATCCAGTCCGGCATTGTATGTGCGGTGTCGACGAATCCAGCCTCCGTGCAGGTATCCGCGGCGGCCCAGACCTTCCCCATGTCGATTGCCGATCCCACGGGCTGCTTCTGGGAGGTGGTCGACTCGGATGGATGGGTCTCAAGCCAGCCGTCAAGCGGGCTAAACGATAGTCAGACGCAGTTGTCTTTTCGCGCAAACCCATATCCTTTTCTACGGAATACAACGGTTCAGGCCGGGAACCAAAGTGTCAGCGTGCAGCAAGGCGCCTGGTTGACGGGAACGACCCATCCCGTGGCGAGCTATCCGGACGATATCCTCTGGCCTGGTGTGGAGGCAGGGACGTACGTCGATACGAGGATTCTGGCACTCGCAGCGGGACAGCAGGCCTTTGCCGCTATGCCGTACGTTGGCCAGACGCAGGTGACCAACGGGAGTATCCAAAGCCCGGGCCCAGCGTTTCAGGCGGCAGGAGGCACTCCGTTTGTCATGTTGGACACAACCCGCGATGTCGTTCTTATGCATCCCTGTCCGGGAAACTGCTCCGCAGCCCAGGGCGCAGTTGCAGAATACACGGTGCCGTATCCGTTCACGTACAGGATCACTGGAGCGTTTGCGAGAGCGAACGATGCCACAGGCGCCGGGCTCGGTGTGAATGTGCTGGTGTTCAAGAACAATAATCTGCAGCAGCCTCTCTATAGTGCGGATATCGGGCCCATGAACACAGTGAACCCGACGGACTATTTTGGTGGTGCCGGCAGCGCGGCGTTTGACCTGACTGCGTTTCTGCAATTGGGCGACACAGTCAATATTGGGGTGTTTGCCATGCCAGGAGACGGTACGTTCGACGCGACAGCGGTGAAGTTCCGGATCGTGCCAGACGCGGGCGTCACATGCACCTACAAATTGGCTCCCGCGTCGGCTGCGGTAAGCGCCTCAGGAGGGACCGGCGCGATCACGTTGACTACAGCGCCAGGGTGCGGATGGCTGGCGACAAGCGATGCGCCCTGGATCACTCTCAATACTGGCGCGTCGGGAGGAACTACGGGAACGATCGGGTACTCTGTTCTTGCCAATACCGGCGCGGACCGCACGGCGACTATCAACGTGGCGGGCCAGCAGGCCACGGTAAGTCAGGACGCGCCGAACGTGACCTTCACGGCAAGCCCGATTTCCGCTGCCGGCGTGTCGACACTCTCGTGGAACGCGCCGGGTTATTCGAGTGTGGTGATCCACGTGAACTCCGCGACGGGTCCGGCCATGACGGGAATCCTGAGCAGTAGCGGCTCGGCCCCAACAGGGACCTGGGTGACGAATGGCATGCAGTTTTTCCTGGTGGATGCAGCCTCTGGCACCGGCATCGCCAATGTTGCGGTTGGTGGAAGCGGTCTCTCGTTCACCGCAAGCCCGATTTCCGCAGCCGGCGTGTCGACGCTCTCGTGGAACGCGCCGGGCTATTCGAGCTTGGTGATCCACGTCAACTCCGCGACCGGTCCGGCCATGACGGGAATTCTGAGCAGTAGCGGCTCAGCCCCAACCGGGACCTGGGTAGCGAATGGCATGCAGTTCTTCCTGGTGGATGCAGCCTCCGGCACGACCATCGCCGATGTCACGGTCGCGGTCTAAATCAGTGCCGTCGTCCACTCGAATTTCGACGCAAACAGCGGCTTTCCCACCGATGCTGATGGGGCGTTCATTACGGAAGCTGAGGTAGCCGGGTGCCAGTCTCAATGTAAGGCGCGCGTGACGGAGCCAGGACGGAAGAAATGGTGGTTCCGTGTGCGGCTCACAGATCGTCGTGTTGGCTGGAGTGATGCCGCTGAATGCCTCAATCGAAATTAAGCGATACAAGATGAACGCGGACAAAGGGCCGGCCCGATTAGTCCCTATAGAACTTCCGGGACGGAGAGGTATGGTACGAAGTTGAATCCTGATGGGCAATAAGGGCGTAGA
>JBAUOG010000088.1:0-2552 GCA_049579625.1 Bryobacteraceae bacterium | reverse complement strand
AGGAAGCACTGGCTGATGCGTTGCCCGGGCCTCCTGTTGGAGGCAAGACATGAGACCGCGCCATTTCGGAAGCCGCCTTCCATTACTGTGTTTCGCCGTGCCGTTATTCGCCATCTCTGTGGCGGCGGGTTCGCCAAGCGACGCCCCGGCTGGAATGAAGGACCCCAGCACACCCCCTCCTCCGGGTGCTTCAGAAGTGCCGGCTCAATTGATGGCTGCTTCGGCGCGTCCATCAAGCGCGAGCCTTCCGGCGCCGCGGTTGTCAGGCTATGACCTGCTGCTGCGCGGGCGTGAGGCTTCATCGAGAATCTACCGAGAGCTTTCCAGCGTCGTCTGTCGCGAGCGGATCGACCGCTTCAAGGGCCCGGTTGCCGACGCCGTGGGTCATCCGGTGGATGTGGTCACCTCCGACGTGGCGATGGAAGAGGGTGTCGAGCGCTACTCGAACATACGGCAAAACGACAAACCTCGACCGGGTATTTCCCGGATCGGTGGCGCCTGGTCGGAAGGCGAGTATTCCACCTTCCTCCGGCAGACCGCTGAGATTCTCGACTCCGATAACGTCATCAAGATGGGAGTCGTCACCAGGTTCAATGGAACTCCGGCCATTCTCTTCCCATTCGATGTTTCGCAGTCAGACAGCAACTGGGACTTCCTCGTAAGATCCAAGCACTACCTGCTGGGATTCCATGGCGAAGTATGGATCTCACAAGCCACCGGCGAAGTGCTGCGAATTCGACGCACTGCGAACCAGGTTCCTTCCGGCGCCGGAATCTCGCAGGTGGATTGGAGCGTGGACTTTGGTCCGAGTGACCTCGACGGGCATTCCTTCATCCTGCCGTCGAAGGCCACGTATAGCGTCACGTATCCACGCGACCAGCATCGGGAATGGAACGTCATCTCGTTCTCCAACTACCACCATTACGGCGTGGAAGTTACCATTCACTACAACTAGCGAACGGGGCACAGGCTTCAGATACTGCTGAAGAATCCAGAGACTCAGGGCAACCGCTCCGTGACCGTCGCGGCTCGGTAGGTTTCGCGTGAAGTCAGGGCTGTCTGCAAGCCCGCCCTGACCTGGCACTGAACCGCGCGTCAGCGAGCGGACCCCGGCCCTTTTTAGCACCGTCTTCAGCCGGTGAAGGTTTTTTTGCAGCCTCCGGAAAGCGCTCTTGAGCAAACCGCTAAGATGCTAACGTGAGCCGATGTGTCCTCTTTCTCTCGCTGGTCTTCGCGATCGCAAATTGCCTCTTCGCCGGTGAAGTCGCGATCACGATCGACGATCTGCCTCGCGGTGGTGACCTGCATACAACGGCGGAAGCTGATCGCGCGATGACCGTCAAACTTCTAGCGCCGTTTCAGACCGAACACTTACCTGTGATCGGCTTCGTCAACGAGTGCCATCACACCGACGAACTTCGGGCTCTGTTGTCGTTGTGGATCGAGGCCGGAGCTGAGCTGGGCAATCATACCTGCTCGCATCTGAATCTGAACACGACCACTGCGGCTGCTTTTGAATCCGACATTGTGAAAGGCGAAGTCGTGACCACGGCCGCCGTTGGGCACCGGCCGGTGTACTTCCGATACCCGTTCCTGCACGCCGGCAATAATCTGGAAACCAAGCTCGCGGTGCAGCAGTTTCTACAATCGCGCGGTTATCGCAATGCTCCGGTGACTCTCGACGATTCGGATTATATGTTCGCGATCGTCTATGCCAAGGCTCTGACGGACGGAGATTCGGAAAAGGCGAAGCAGGTTCGCGAGTTGTATCTGGCCTATATGGAGTCGATCTTCGCATTCTTCGAGGCGCGATCCGTCGAAGTCACTGGCCATGAAATCCGCCAGATCCTGCTAATCCACGCCAGCCAACTCAACGCCGATGCCATGCCCGATCTGCTGGCTATGATGCGCCGCCGCGGATACACGTTTGTATCGCTCAAACGCGCACTGGAAGATCCGGCCTACGCCCTACCCGAGACCTACGTCGGCCCAGGCGGGTTTTCCTGGATCCACCGCTGGTCCATGACCAAGGGGATGAAGCCCAAAGGCGAGCCCGATGAGCCGGAGTGGATTCGGAAAGAGGCGGGTTTCTGATCGGGCGGGAATGCTTCATTCTCACCAGGCAAACGGCCGAAGCGTCAGATGCGCTAGAGGGTCGGCTCGGAAAGTGCTTCCGTCGTCATCGTCTCTCTCCGGGCAACGTTACTCAGGGACCAAGAAAGCAGACTGATCACGAACATGAATCCGGCGATCCAAACGATGCGACGCGCGATGGCATCCACTACTGCGTCAACCGGGTTATGGGCGTTCAGAACCCGTTCGGCGATCCAGCCCACGGATGCGAAACCCGCGAAAAGCGCACCGGCGACTCTCAGAGCCGAATACCCGCGTGTGCGGCTCAGTAAAACGAGAGATGGCATCGTCGCGGCGACCACGATCAATTGCATGGTCTCGATACCGAGGTTGAATCCAAAGATGCTGACCACCCGCTCCCACCGGCCGAGCCCCAACTCGCCCAGCGTGGCGGCAAATGCCAAACCATGGATGAGACC
>JBAUOG010000087.1:0-4402 GCA_049579625.1 Bryobacteraceae bacterium | reverse complement strand
CTTAGTACCTCAATACCGCACTCTATGCACAGCAACCCAAGTGAATCAAGTCTGGTAGGCTCAAATTCATGGAAGGAATGGAGAATCGATGAAGTCTGAGCGAGCGGTTTATGGCCTGTCGGCGATTGCGGCGATCCTGCTTGCCTACAACCTGTACAACATCTTCATGGTGCTGCCGGACGAAGCGGCGCAGGGCGCTATCTATCGCATCATGTTCTTCCATATTCCGGCCGCGATCACTGCTTTTATCGGGTTCTTCGTGGCGCTGGTCCTCAGCGCTGTGTTTCTCAAAACCAGTAACCTCAAGTACGACGCTCTGGCCGCTTCGGTGAATGAGGTCGCGCTGGTTTTTGCCTGTGTGAACCTGGTCACGGGCAGCATCTGGGCGAGAATCATTTGGGGTATCTGGTGGACGTGGGATGCGCGGCTTACTTCAATGCTGGTTTGTATCTTGATTTACTTCGGCTACCTTCTGCTGCGTCAATCGGTTGACGAGCCAACCCAGCGGGGGCGTTTGTCGGCGGCGCTATCTATATTCGGCTGCGTCGATACCATCATCGTTTGGAAGTCAATCGAATGGTTCCGCACCCAGCATCCGGCCCCCGTACTGAGTATGCGCACTGGTGGCGGCAAGATGGATCCCAACATGGAGACGGCGATTTACATGAATCTGCTGGCGTTTCTGGTGATGGCCACTGTGCTGGTACTGATTCGGAGCCGCCAGGAGACGACCGCGAGAGAGATTGATTCCCTGCGGCGTGTGGTTCACGCGGGGTAACGAATGCGCAGGCCACCGTGGCCGCTGCACGGGAAAGGGTTAGTGTAATGGATCAGAGAAACTTCGCCTTCTTGTTTTACGGCTTCCTTGCCGCGTGGTTGATTGTGCTGTTCTACGTCGTCAGCCTTATCCGGCGGTCGAGCCGTTTGAAGAAGGAACTGGACGACGTGAAGCAGTTGCTCGACGATCGGCCCAGCAACCAAAGCGTAAAGACCCGAACCTACTAAGCGCGAATGCCGTTTGTCATCGACCGCCGTGCCTTCCTGAAGCAATCGCTGCTGGCGGCAGGCGCTCTGTCCCTGCGGGCCCTCGACGGAAACGGCGCAGCAGTCCGCTGGGCGCTACTCTCCGACACACACATTGCCGCCGACCCCAGCGACACGTACCGTGGATTCAAGCCGCACGAAAACCTTGCCAAAGTTGTGGATCAACTGAAGGCCTCCCACTTTGACGCCGTTTTGGTCAACGGCGACTTGGCACGTTTGGAAGGGAAACCCGTCGATTACGTGCGATTCACCGATTTCGTCGACCCCTTGGCGGAGCAGTCCGCATTGGTCATCACTCTTGGTAATCATGATGAACGCAAAAACGCTCGTAGCGCCCTCACCAAGCTGGCCGGCGATCGCCAGCCGGTCGAACAGAAGTTCGTGACCGTCCTTGATACCGACCCGGTTCGCTTTGTACTGCTGGATTCGCTGATGGCGACCAATATCGCAGCGGGGCAATTAGGCAAGTCGCAGCGCGACTGGCTAGCCGCTTCTCTCGGACAAAACGCGTCCAAGCCGACCATCGTGTTCGTCCATCACAACCCGGATGCCGATAACGATTCTGGCTTGGTGGATGCCGACCGCTTGCTGGCACTGCTCAAATCACAACGGCAGGTAAAGGCGCTGTTCTTCGGGCACATGCACATTTACCGGCACACTCAACTGGACGGCTTGCACCTGATCAACCTGCCTGGGGTGGGTTACAACTTTGCCGACGGCGAAGTGGTGGGCTGGCTCGACGCGAGTTTCACCGGCCAAGGCGCCGACCTGAAGCTGCACGCCATCGGCGGCGACCTGAAGAACGATGGCCAAGTGACGAAACTGCAGTGGCGTTAGGTTTTCCTGGCTTCGGCCAGGACATGAGTCTGTGAAGGGATCCTTTCCGCCTTCTTCACCGCCGTCTCAAACAAACACGACCGTCTTGTTCTGATACACCAGGATGCGGTTCTCCAGATGCCAGCGCACGGCGCGCGAGAGCACGACTTTCTCTAGGTCACGACCCTTTTGCATCATGTCTTCAACCGTGTCCCGATGGGAAACGCGCACCACATCTTGTTCGATGATCGGGCCCTCATCCAGAGCGGCTGTCGCGTAATGGCTGGTCGCCCCTATCAACTTCACGCCACGCTCGAAGGCTTGATGATAGGGTTTCGCCCCAACGAAGGCGGGAAGAAACGAATGGTGGATGTTGATTGTACGCAACAGGTATTGGGCGATGAAATCCGGTCCCAGGATCTGCATGTATCGCGCCAGCACGATCAGGTCCAGGTCAGGCCCGAGCAACTCAAGCATCTCCTGCTCGGACTCGCTTTTGTCTGCCGCGTTGGTCAGCAGATGGAAGGGGACTCGATAAAAGTCGGCCAGCGGCCGGGCGGTCGGGTGATTGCTGATCATCATTACGATTTCGCACGCCAATTCGCCGGTGCTCTGCCGGTATAGCAGGTCGGCGACGCAGTGGTCCTGTGAGGAAACCAGGATGGCTATCCTCGGCCGGTAATCCGTCAACGCCAGGTGGTATTTGATCTGGAATCGTTCAGCCAGCGGGTTGAAGTGGCGCTCGAAATCGGAGATTGGAATATCGAACCCGTCCAGGTCCCACTCTAGCCTTGATAGAAACAGGTCATGGCCACTGTCAAGGTGGTCATCGCAGTGCAGGACGCCGCCGTTGTGCGCAATCAGGAACTGGGAAACTGCTGCGATCGCTCCTTTGCGGGCAACAGGCATAGGAACGCTCAGAAGCAAGACGGCAGTGTTCTTCATGTTCCGCTTCCAGAGCGGACCTTACGGACCGCAACTCTGCAGAGGCCTCCGGCGAAGCCATGAATCCGAATATACGCTCAATTCCTGTCCCCGAGGTTCGGGATTTTTACGGGCCTTAGGAACCTGTCCCGCGGCTCGTTTTCCTGATACGCGGACCAACACGCCTCAGACCGACGATCCTACTTCCTGGAACGCGTCGTGAGCAATCTTTTGCACGTATGTCCGAATATCGTGCGGCCAGCCCTGAATAAGCGCCTCAAACTGCTCGCCTTTACCGGCATACAAGGCGCGGGTGGCCTCTTCATAGCCGGGTAGGTCCCCGGCCAGCGCGGACATAAACCGGCAGGCGGCGTCCATGGCCATTCGCGACCGCTGTTGGCCGGGATCGTGGGATCGAGCTTGGTCCACAAGTCGCCGCAAGGCAGCCGACGCTCCATTCGGTTGTTGTTCGAGCCATGTCCAGTGGCGCGGGAGCAGGGTGACTTCGCGCGAAACGACGCCGAGTTTGGGACGGCCAGGTCCGGCGCGTTGCCGCGCGGGCAAAGCGCGCACCATGACTTCGTCCAGCGGGCCTTGGAGATCGAAATCCACCTGCCGGCCGGTTTGATCTTCGAAGATAAGGACCATGGGGTTCTCACTTTGATCCACCCATCGCTTCACTTTCGGAAGCATCTCTTCCAGGGGCCCTGACCCGATCAGCGTTTCGCCCGCGAAGGAAGTATAAGTCTTGTTGTGTTCCACGAGCCTATTTTACCCAGGTAATAAACCGGGAGTCAAAAAAATCCGGGTAAAAAGGGCCTTTTATTGAAGCGCTGCAGCCACAATCGCCTGGATGTCCTGCGAGACCTTGGCGGGCTTCTGGTTTCCGTTGACTTGTTTGATGTTGGCGTTTGGGTAATAAAGCTGGATGAAACCCATTTCCCGGTGATAGTCGGCAATCGCCTGGTCGAGCATCTGCCCCTGATCATCAGGATTGGTGCTCTTCGCCAGCCGCTTCTTCACCACGGAATCGGGAACGTCCAATTGCAGCACCAGTGGCGCCGGCAATTGACCTTGCTTGGCCAGGCTCGCCAGAAAATCGGCCTGCGTCTTAGTCGCGGGGTAGCCATCCAGGATGAAGCCTTTGCTTGTGTTGACGGTCTTGAGCTTGGCCTCGACCAGTTGATTCATGATCATGTCTTGCCGCGGATCGATGGCGGCCGTCCCCAGGGTCTGGATGCTGGCAACCGCCGAGGGATTGGCCTTCACCAGTTGGTCCGCCGAAATGATCGGCAGCCCGTACTCCTTCTGCAGATATGCGGACTGTGTGTTTTTTCCACTTCCGGGCGCACCAATCAGTATCAGGACAAGTGGTTTCGGCGCCGCCCAAACTACGGCGGAAGTCACCAGGATACTTAGCAACGTCAGACGTTTCAGCACATCCTGATGATCGCCTACTTTGCAGGCCAGAACAATTCCGGAGCGTGAAAACTCCAGCACAGATCTCAGCATGAGTGCCGGAGTGCACACACCCGCAATGATGAAAACGGATGCCGACCGGGGACAGGCACCTGTGTCCCAAGGCGCGCACACATCTCCGTATCGCGTCACCGAAGCC
>JBAUOG010000086.1:0-5748 GCA_049579625.1 Bryobacteraceae bacterium | reverse complement strand
GCCCCTCTCAGCCACCAACACACTGGCGGCTGCCGCTGTTGCCGTGCGTCAACAATCCAGTTCTTTCTTTGCGGCTCCCAATCCGATTCCCAACACCGCTGGCTCCGCCCTGGGAGAAACAACCATTCAATGGGACGTGCCTACCGCAACCAACGTCGAAGTGCATGTAGGCGCCACCGACGGGCCCCTGCTCGCGGCCTGGGGCCCGGCCGGCTCGGCCGCTACTGGACTATGGGTGACTGACGGTATGCTCTTCTTTTTGCAGGATGCCTCAAGTGGGAACCAGCTCTCGCCGGCCGCCACATTGGCCACGCTGAATGTGTATCTGCAAAGCCAGCCCAATTCCCTCCTGGCAACGCCCAATCCGGTGGTACCTTCCTCGGGTACAGCCCTTGGCGCCACCACCATTCAATGGAATGCTCCGAATGCAACCAGCGTGGAAGTACACGTCTCCGCTCCGAACGGAACGCTCTTCGCCGCCGGTGGCTCCTCCGGAACTGCGCCGACGGGCCAGTGGGTATCTGATGGCACCACCTTCTATCTTCAGGACACCACCGGAGGCAAACCCCTGACCGGCGCCAACACCCTCGCCGTTGTGTTGGTCCACGTTCAGCCGGGGCCATAGCGCGGGCCGACCATTACCGATGGGAGTCGCCGGCAGGAAGTTCCGGGACGGAGGTTCCGGTCGCGGTAGGGACGGCCATTAAGAATAGGGACAGACGGAGATTAAGTCTGACCAGCCCAAGACTAATCCGTGTTAACTTGCGCTCCAGAGGGGTGGTTTCCGCGTACGTCCGCCAGGTCGGTACGCACCGTCGGGCCCCCTCGAAGTAGAGCTAGAAGATGGAGGGTACGGACGTGCAGTTCGACCGGATCTCGATAAACTCAACCATCTGCCATGGGCAGGCGTGCGTGAAAGGGACGCGTATGCCCGTCCACCAGATCGTGCGTATGCTGGCCAACGGCGACACGGTTGAGGGTCTGCTAGCCGAGTATCCCTTCTTGTCCCGCGAGGACATCATGGCTTCCCTCGACTATGCCGCCGGACTGGCAGAGGAGCAGGTCACGCCGATTGAAGTCGCCAACCTCTGAGGGATGAAAGTCCTGGTTGATGAAAACATTCCTCGGATCACCGCGGATGGGCTGCGGGCGCTCGGACACGATGTGGCGGACGTTCGCGGGACCTCCGGTCAAGGAGCGCCCGACCCTGCTCTCTGGGCACTGGCCCTCGCTGAATCGCGGGTCCTCATCACAACAGATAAAGGGTTCACGGAGTACCGGTCGGCACCGCATCATGGCATCCTGATCGTACGACTGCGGCAGCCGAACAGCCAAAAATCAGGCCGTCATGCACGTCATTGAGCGATTCCCGGACGCCGAATGGCCGAACTTGCTCGTCGTCGTGCGACACAACCATGAGCACATCGAGATCGGGCAGCGGGCGGAGGAAGGACCGGAATAGAACTCGTGGACTACCATTGAGGAAAATATGGCGAAGAAATCTGTAAAGCTCCCACCGATTCATCCGGGCGAAACGCTGCGAGAGGACTTCTTGAAGCCTCTCGGACTCAGCGCGAATCGTCTGGCGATTGAACTCCATGTGCCGGTGACTCGAATCAACGACATCGCGCACGGCCGGCGGTCCATTACGGCAGACACCGCGCTGCGTCTGGCACGGTATTTCGGTACAAGCCCTCAGTTCTGGATCAATCTGCAGGCAAACTACGATCTCGAAGTGGCGTTGGATGCCTCAGCCGGGCCCATCGAGACTCAGGTGAAACCGCGCAGGGCTGCCTGATCAACCGAGGAGGACAAGACGCGCGAAGCGCAGGCGCTGACGCGCATCGACGCCATGTTCCACGATGTCCCCCCTCACATCTACCATGGAGTTTCGTGCCCAACTCCACGCCCCATGGCGGCCAGCCCGGCTCTTGGCCTCGACGCTCACCTGAAGACGCCGCCCCTCGGTCCGCTTGCTTACGCGCGCGGTTCCGTGCTGGAGACCGGAGATTCGCGTCTTCATTCAATTCCGTGGCCCGCCGGGCCATGGGGGACTCTCTTGTCGGATGGCTCCTCGCCCACCCCGGCTTGGGCTTCGCCGTACTCAGCCTGGGCTGGGTTTTCTTGCTCTACCGCAATGTCCTTGCCGCTCCCTTCGCGTACGATGACATCAGCCAGATCAGAGACAATTCGGCTCTCGCCTCCTGGTCATCCGCCCTCGTCTATTTCCGGTCCTCCATCTCCTTCTCCAACGAGTACCGGGGCGCAGGCGGCTCTTTTTTTCGCCCCCTCTTCTGGCTCAGCCTGACGCTCGACCGTCATCTGTGGGGTCTCAATCCAGCCGGCTTTCACGCCACCAACCTTCTGCTGCATTGGTTGAATGGTCTGCTTGGTTTCGTTCTTCTACGCCGGCTCAATGTATCGCTCTACGTTGCAGTCTCGACGGCGCTTGTGTGGCTGGCTCTGCCCATCAATGCCGAGGCCGTCGCCTGGATCTCGGGCCGCTCGCTGCCCCTCGCCTGCTTCTTTGTCTTGTTAAGCCTCTTAGCCGGCCTTGTGTATCTGCAGTCGCGACGCCTGTGGCCTTTGCTCACGTATGCGGCGGCCTGTCTCACGGCACTCCTCTCGCATGAGGCCGGCGTGCTGGCACTGCCACTGATGATTCTCATCGCCTACTGCCGCGATCGCGAGTTCCGGTCTTCGTGGATGCCACTATGCGGCGCTGGTCTGGTCGCCGGCGTCCTGTATGACGCGCTGCGGCAGATGGCCGGCGCCCAGCTCTCGTCCGGCAGAGCACTGCTCCCCGCGGTCGGCGCCATCTTTGCGAAGTACCTCTACTGGATGGTCCTGCCTCTCCACATGAGCCTGGAGCGCTCCACTAGTCTTCCCCGAGCCGAGCCGCTCTTCATGTTTGTTGCCTCCGGCCTGCTGCTCGTCTTCTTCGTGTCTCTCATCCCCTTCCGGCGCAAACTGCCCGCTGTCGCCGCCGGCCTCGTTTGGTTGAGCATCGCGCTGCTTCCGTTTTGCGGCCTGATCCACCTCTACCAGGGCATGGCCGAGCGCTACACTTACCTCGCCTCCATGGGGCTCGCTTTCGTGGTGGTTGCGTTGGCATGGCAACTCCGCCCGCGGCCCGCGCTCTACCGCCTCGCCGCCGGCATCATCTGCTTGTGGGTTCTGTGGGGTGCGTGGCGTCTCAACGCCCGCGTCCTCGATTGGCGCGATGAAGAAACGCTCTACCGGACCTCGCTCGAAGCCACGCCCGCAAGCTCAATTCTGCTCTACAATCTGGGCGTTGTCGCAGCCGAGGCAGGCCGCTCGGACGACGCTGCCGCCTACTATCGCCGAGCCCTCGCGCTCAACCCTCGATATGCCTCTGCCGCCTTAAACCTCGGCAATGTCCTGCGCAGCCAGGGGCATCTTGCGGAGGCCATCGCACAATACCAGGCCGCCATCACGCTCGATCCAAAAAGCCCGGATGCCTGGATGAATCTTGGCAACGTATATCTCGAAACGGGTTCAACCAAGAATGCCCGCACCGCCTACCAGCAGGCCATTTCGCTGAAGCCCAACAATGTTGAGGCCTTCATCAATCTGGGTGTGGTCTCCCAGCAAATGGGCGATTATGCCGCCGCGAAACAGAATTACGAGCGCGCCATCGCGATCGACCCGTCCCAACCTGCCAGCTATTGCGACTTCGGCGCGCTGCTGCTGCGGCAGGGCGATCACGAGGCCGCCACGCGCCAGTTTCTGCGCGCTATCGAAGTCGATCCCATCTATGCGCCTGCGTATTTCGACCTCGGCGTCCTGTACGAGCAAACCGGCCATCCTGAACTCGCCAAGCCGATGTACGAGCGTGCGCTTCAACTCAAACCGGACTACGAACACGCCCGCGCCAACCTCGAAAAACTACGCGGCTCCGGGCTCCCGGCAAAGTAGGAGAATCATCCCATGACCGTTGATGATTTCCGCGGACTTGCTCTGTCGCTGCCCGACGCAGCAGAAAGTGCTCATATGGGCCATCCCGATTTTCGCGTTCACGGAAAGATCTTCGCCACGCTCGGTTATCCCGACCAGCGCTTTGGGGTCGTCCTGCTAACGCCGGAGAAGCAGCGCGAGTTCATCCTTCTCGCGCCGGACACGTTCGAACCGGTGCCGGGAGGTTGGGGACTCAAGGGGAGCACCAGGGTGGTGCTGGAGAACGCCGAGGAGGCGCGGGTACACGAGGCTCTTGTCACGGCATACCGCAGAGTGCCTGCGAAGAAGGCACCAAGAAAGTCCTACAGCCGGGAAAAGCCGAGATGACTCTCGGCTCGGCAGGCCTGGCGGCCCGCGCCACGTCACAAGTCGCTGATCCGCAACACCACATCTGCCTTCGCCCAGGCTGCATCGTATTCGCGCTTCACCCACGACGCCTCTTCCGTTTTGCCTTGGGCCCTCAGGCTCTCCATCAAACCAAAGAGCATTCGTCCATTTCGAGGCGACCGCCTTACGCCATCGCGAAACACCACCTCCGCCTCGGCCGGTTTTCCGGCGCTCAAGAGCGCGGCGCCCAGCGACTCGCGCACCGGGTAATACCAATCCGGCGGTTCGTCATAGGTAAGCTTGTCCTGTAACTCGACCGCCAACCGCCAGTGTGGCAGCGCTTCCTGTGATGTGGCAGCCAATCTTGCCGCGACGATCTCCTCCGGAATCTGCATGACGTCCGATGCTTTCGTCTGGCCCCACTGTGCATCTGCCGGCAGCGCCGCCCGCACCCCCTTCAGCGCATCGCGCTCCTCTTGGGCCGATTGAGCGTCACCTTTACTTGCGAATGCCAGCGCCCTCGCATAGTGCCAGCTCGCAAGGCTGATCTTCAGCGCGTCAGCGGGCTTTGGCGTCGCCAGGACACGATCCCAGTCTGCGAATCGCACCGACGCCAGGATCGGGGCGGCCACAAAAGTATCTGTCATGTCGGGCATCATCTTCGCCATGGGTGCAGCCGCGGCGGTCAGTTCGCCGGCTGCCCGCAGCGAATCCGCCTTTCGCCCTTGCATGGAACGCGCATATAGGATGAAGTGGAGGTTGTGGAAATAATAGGGAGAATAGCTATTATCGGCAATGTTCGCAGTTGCGAAATACTCCCGGTCGACCGCCGACGCCCGGTCGTTCACGCTCGCCGCCAGTTCCCAATCACCCAGCACCAGCCAGATGTGACCCGGCATGTGGACCATGTGGCCCGCCGCCGGTGTGATGCCCATGAGCCGCTGCGCGCTGGCAATGGCGCGCTCGGGAGAACGCGAAGACTCCACGGCATGTATGTATAAATGATTTGCGCCGGGATGTTGTGGCCATCGCCGCAACACCTCTTCCAGCGAGTGTTCGGCTTCCGTGACCCCTTCGGCCGCCACGCCATCATTTGTGTACCAATGCCAGCGGACAGGAATCAGCAGGCTGTCGGCATACAGGGTCAGTGCATCCAGATCGTCGGGATACTGCTTGACCAGTTCATGCATGGCATCCGAGTACGCCTTGGGCCGGTACTCCGGGCACCACGTCGCCGCGGCCTGGAGATAGGCCTTCTCCCGAGGCGGAGCCGCCGTGATCTTCATGCCGGCGTCCACCGCCGCACAGGCACCCTTTAGATCGAAGGTAGGGTCGCCATCCATGTTGACGTATGGTCCTTGCGCAAAAGCTATGCCCCAGTAAGCCATCGCCGCGCTGGGGTCAAGCTCGACCGCCTTTCGGAATGAGCGCAACGCCTCATAC
>JBAUOG010000085.1:0-3207 GCA_049579625.1 Bryobacteraceae bacterium | reverse complement strand
CTGTCCCAGTTTGCGGTCGCCGGCGACCGGCGCATTTCCCCGCTATAAAACATCGCTGAAGTTGTTCTATATTGAGTACGCCAGATGAATCTGCCGAATCTACTTACGTTATTCCGGATATTTCTGGTGCCCTTGCTTGTAGCGGCCCTCCTGCAGCAGCACCTGCGGGTCGAATTCAACGGCAGAACACTGATCGCTAACGATTTCTTTGCGCTCATGGTGTTTCTCGCCGCCGCTCTCACCGACCTGCTGGACGGGTATCTGGCACGCCGTTGGAAGCAGGTGACGACGGTAGGCACGCTGCTTGATCCGATTGCCGACAAGCTGTTGATTTCCGCGGCCATGATCTCTCTCGTGCAGGTGCGGATGCTCCCCGGGTGGCTCGTGATTCTGGTGATCAGTCGCGAGTTTGCGGTGTCGGGATTGCGTAGCATTGCGGCCGCAGAGGGCTATACGATCAAGGCCAGTGAGTTGGGCAAGACCAAGATGGTCATGCAGGTGACTGGCGTTGCGATGGTGATGATGACAACCCGGTGGCCGCAAATGGAGCCCTACGCGATGGCTGCGGTGTGGGGGGCTCTGCTATTCGGTTTGTGGTCGGCGGGCGACTACTTCCGGAAGTTTTGGAAGCTGGTGGATCTCGAAATCAAGCTGCGCCGCCGGCACGAGCTCCTCATGATGGAGCGGCGCAAGCGAAGGCTTGAGAGAGCCCACCGTTTGGCGGAGCGAGCCAGAGCAGCGTCTATTCGGTAACTCGCGAGACCTTCGTGAATTCGAAATGAGAAGCCGGGTCGACGATCTCGAAGTTGTCCGGTGTAAAGACCGCCGTTCGAACCTGCCCGCGAGGGCCCAAGGCGCCAATCACTCGGCCGTTGAACACAATGTGGACGCCGCCGGCGTTGCCGGCCTTAATGCGGGCGGTCTGACGTCCATCGAACACCTTGGTTTGTTCTGGATCGAGAATGCCGCTAAAAATACTCTTTCCGTCAGACACTACGGACACCCAACTGCGTTCCACCGCCGCCAGTTCCAAATGGATCGTGCCAGTTGGATTCGCGTCTGGCCGTGCTGCCACCTCACTCTGCGGCGCACTGGAATCCGGCTTAGAAGCCGTAGACGGGCTGTCGGGCACAGCGTTGGCTGTGTCCTGGCTCTTCACGGCCGGTGTAGCAGGAGGAAGGCTGCGATTAGGGGCCGGAGAGGCCTTGGTGGGCAACGATGTTGTCGGGGCCGCGCCGCGGGCGCTCTCCCACCATGCGTAAACCCCGGAACACCCAATCAGCACGATCAACAGTGACGCGGCCTGGACAGCCCACCGGGCCACCGATCTCTTGCCTGCCTGCCTGAGCGCAGGAACCTTCGGATGTGGGCGCATGTCTTCGCCCGGAACCGGCGGCGGCGGAATTGCCGTTGCCTGAGACTCAAGCAAATTCGCGAGATCGGCGCCATCCATTTGCAAGGCCTTAGCAAACTGCTTGACAAAACTCTTGTAGAAGAACGGCGAAGTGAAATGGCCCAGCTGGTCGGCTTCGATCGTTTCCAGGTTCCGGAGCGAAATCCTTGTGTCGACGCTCAGCATTTCCAGGGTTAGACCCTGCTTTAATCTCTCGTCATGGAGCAATGAGCCGACAGTTCGCATATAAAAACGGCGATAGCTCGCCTTTCGCTGGTACCGCTGTTCCTTTAGTCGCCAGCATGAGACGGAAATCTCAACTTACCACTATCCGAAGTGGCAATCCAGTAAGAACCACAGTTTTTCACAGGGGTCACTGGCAAGAATCGCTGATTATAAGTGGCTTACAGGACACTCGGCGGAAACAGGACCCGGAGAGCAAGGCACCAGAGCCCGGTGTTTCAGTTTTCTTGTTTTGGGGTTCCAACAGCGTTGAGTCCCGCGCTTCCCCAATCACTGGGCTGGGTGATACGGCCTTTGCCAAACGGGGCGGGCAACTCTCTGATGCTGAACTGAGCGGAGTCACCTTCGACACTGACAAAAGTGTGTGCGAAAAACCAGCCCCGCTCGTACTGCTTAGTATCCCGCAAGTGGCCACCGGAACTGGCGAGATCGAGATAGGTCACCCCATCAAGTTCGAAATAAAGCATCTGATGGATGTGCCCCGCGATCACGTATTTCACGCCATACTGCTTGATGATCTGATGAAACGGGACCTGAGTGTTGCCGACCAGAACGGGGAAAAGCCAGGAGGGCCGGTGCGAGATCACGAACTTCACTTTCGCGCCGGCGTGGGAGGCCAGGTCTTTCCTGAGGAAGTCCAATTCGTCGGGTGAAAACTGTGCGCTCGGCCCGTCCGCACCCCGGCTGTTGTCGAGGACCGTGAAGTGGACCTGGCGGTAGTCGAAACTATAGTGGTGGGGCTGGTGCGCGTGCTTGACGAACAGCGCCTCGGATTTCGCCGACCAGACGTCGTGATTGCCCGGGGCGAGGAACAGCTGATAGCGGTGCTTCGCTCCGACGATTCGTTCGAACTGAAGCCACTGGGCCTCCGCGGTCTTATCGTCCCCGCCTTCAATCGAGTCACCGACGGTCAGAATAAAGGCCGGCCGGCCGGCATCCGCCTCTTTCCACACCTCTTCGAACACGCCCGGCACGGCGCTACCGGTCCGGTCGCCGAGAATCTCAAAATGGAACGAGCCGTTCGAGGCCTCCGTTGCCCGGTTCGCACCTACGTCTGCGGCGGAGAGTACGAGGAGAAAGCAGGCGAAGATCCGGCACAGACGCATATTCCATTGGTAACACCCCACCCTAAACACCAGGGATGACGACTGGCGGAACGTTGAGAGCAGCAATGATCGAAGGTTTTTTTGCGAACTTTCAGTGGCCAAGGCCCACTATATTTCGTGCCGTACTATGCCGCCTATTCCGCACTGTTCACGATTCTGGCCGCATTCCTCCTCTTAAGCGCCCTGGACGACTTGGTACCCCTGTTTATTTGCTTGACCCACCAAAGAGCGGGACGGAAGAAAGGGCGAAAAGCTGCGACGAACCTACCGGCCTTGGGGGCGGAGCCACCGGCCCTTACGGAGGCCTCACAACGGCGGTTTGCGATCTTCGTGCCCTGTTGGAAGGAGTCGCAGGTGATCGGGAACATGGTGCGACACAATCTGGCCTCCATTCGCTACCGCCATTTCGACTTCTTCCTTGGTGCATACCCGAACGATAAAGACACCATCAAGGCAGTGGAGGAA
>JBAUOG010000084.1:0-11517 GCA_049579625.1 Bryobacteraceae bacterium | reverse complement strand
CGGCCCGATGGTACGGTTTTTCTCTCAGCTCCGAAGGCCGGCGAGCAAGCAGCCGCGGATTTCTATGCGGCTCAGTTCATTCCGGGTGTGTTGAATTTGACGACCACTGCCGACAGTCCCCATGCCGAATACACGATTGTCTTGACTGTCCAGGATGAGATCGGGAAGCAGACTTTCGAGCACAAATACCCCTTTCGCCTGGAATAGTCTGAAAGCCGTGTGTCTGAAAGCCGTGTTTACAAACGCCGCTGGTTGCAATAGGATACAAACCTATGTCAACCTTGCCGCCAAACCATCCACCGGCGTTTCCTGTTCCCCCGCCGCAGCCTGTTGCGCCGACACCTCCTTCGAAAAAGGCAAACCTCGTTTTTTACATCGGCGGCGGGTGCCTGGTGCTGGTTGTGCTTGTGTTGCTGACATGTTCAGTTGCCGCTCGGTCATGCGGGCACCTCCTCTCAAGCAACCCCGTGGTGTTGGGCCGTATCATCGCAGCGGTAAATCCCAATCTTGATGTGATCGATGTGAACGAAGCCAAGGGCACGATCAAGGTTCGCGACAAGAATTCAAACAGGACCTTCTATCTCAACCTGACCGACGCCAAGAGAGGAAAGATTGAGTTCGTGGACGAAGACGGCAAGGGGGTTCGCGCGGGAGACGGGAAGATCGAAGTCACCGGGGACGATGGCGAGAAGGTGAGCATCGGGGGTGCTGCGCCACAGGGTGGATTGGTGCCCGCTTATCCCGGGGCCAAAACGCTGAGCTCGGTGAATGCCGGTAAGGCAGGCATTCAAAGCGGAGAATATACATTCGAGACCGGCGATTCACCGCAACAAGTACTCGATTTCTACAAGGACAAACTGAAGCCAGACGGGTTTACGGTGTCAACTGAAAACTCCGTGGCCAATCAAGTGGATTCGCTGCAACTGGCGAAAGATAACCAGGCTGTCAATATTATGGTGACCCATGGAGGGGACAAATCAACTGTGGTGGTTACATACGGCGCGAAGTGAGTGAGCATCAGGAGAAGATCATGAGCCCCGGTGAGGCGGAACGCGGGCGATCAACTGGCAAAAACACTGGCCACTAGGGAAACCTCTAGTAGTCCAACAAAATGAGTGGTAATCTCGGTTTACCGCATTGCTCGCGCGCAGCCCTCAATCCCGCGCCTGCTATGTCCCAATGAGCGCCCTTGGACTCAGGCATTTGTGGCCAAGGGCGCTTCCCGTATAAGCAGAGAATTGAGACTGTGGACGAGGTGACAGGGGCAGCGGAAGGTCGAAGTCCGCGGGCAGAATGGCGAGAAGGCTGTGGCGACCACGGGGCTCTCGGCCGGGCACGCCGAGGATCAACTCAGGCTACCGCCTGCGGTGGTGGTCGGTCTCGACAGCGGCCGGCAACTATCGGGTGTGGAGGAGTCGGCGACCGGGTAGGCATTGCGCACCGGGCGGTTGTGCCTGAGTCTCTTCTGAAATGCTGCCTAGAAATTGGTGATCGATTGAATGTTATTCGGGACCGAATGGATTACCTGTTGATCGTATAAGACTTCCGTCCACCACCAGGAGCCGTATCCGATCAAGGTTAGGACCAACGCCATCAGGCAGACGTTGCGAAAAAGGCGAGGACTGTCGCTGGAGGGGCGCAGGCAGAGCCCTCCGACGCCCAGCAGGACCAGCAGTGCCTCCGCTAAGGGGGGATCGGTATCCCCTTCGTATTGGTTAGCAGTCCCGTTCAGGCTGATGGCAGGCTCGATCATGTCCACGCCAAGATCTTCCACCTCGTTTTCTAGCCTCCACAGAATGTTGCCGTTCTCGGAAAGCGCTAAAGCGAACTCGTGCTGCCGCAAGATATGTCGTCCTAGGTCCCACACACCCAGCAGCAGGCAAACCACGGCGGGGGCGAAAGAAGCCCGCTTAAGCAACATCCGCAATCTAGCCGGCGGGATCTTGGTCCGCCGCGCCCATTTGAGCCGGATCCGCAACTTCCCCACCGGGTTATTGTTTTCGCCAGCGGCCTTGTTGAGCCGCGCCCTGTAGAGCGCACACAGACCAAACCAGGACAGCCCGAAGAGGATTGCCCCATTGAGAGTGGCACCTCGAAGGATTTCAATCTGGTCATGAAGCTCGCGCAAGCGTCCGAGTTTTTCCTCACCCTCCAAGAGCAGCCTGGCCTCCTGCAGCCCGAAAAACTCTTCCACCCATCGCCTCTGTTTTTTCTCTCCACAAAATTTGGCTCTTTCCCCCGGGTTGGCGAATTTCGCCGGCAATGGCATCGCCATAAGGACACTGTGCTCATCGCAATACTCGTGCAAATAGACGCCATGCCGAATGGATTGTCGGTTGGGCATTCCTAGCAGGATTTCGTCATCATCGAAAAAGTCGCTGGAAATGCGGGAGACCGCGGAACCAAGAAAGTACCCGAGAGCAACGACGAGAACACCGGCTATCGTCTGCTTCGTCGAGTCAGACACGGCGCTCATGAGGGTAAACTTGAGGTCGTCTTGTCTGCCGTCGCCGCGCTGGAAAAAGATACGCATGAAGAGCCATAGCCAAGGCAGAGCCAGCGTGCCGACAATGAGTGTGTCAAAGGCGAACTTCAGCCAATCCATAGCCGCTAAAGTATACAGGCTTTTCGGTTCGAATGCTCCGACATGGGGGCACGGCCCTTGTGTACCTTGAGGACGATGATGTCCGCCGCGGTTCAGATGAGGCGAACGGGCGCCTCATGGGCTCAAGAGCTGACTATGGACGAATCAGAGAGCTCAGCAGCTGGCGTATAGTAGCGGTCATGTCACGAGCCTTGCTCCTTTCGTGGATTTGCTGCTTTGCCGCGCTGACGTATCCCATTGCCGCGGCGGCGCAGTCGCCGAAGCCCCTGATCATCTTTCTATGGCCCGATGGCGCTCCTGGCGCCCTGGGGCAGAGTGATGAAGATAAGCCGACCCTGACCATCTACACCGTTCCCACCACTTCGCCCTGGAAGGTGAGTACAGGCGTGGTGGTTTGCCCAGGCGGCGGATACGTAAACCTGGCAATGGACCACGAAGGTCAACAGATTGCGCAATGGTTGAACGGACACGGAATCAGCGCCTTTGTCCTGAAGTACCGCCTCGGTCCGAAGTATCACCATCCGATTGAACTTGGCGACGCACAACGGGCCATCCGGTATGTACGCTTGCACGCTTCCGAATACGGCATCGAAACCAATCGGATTGGAATTTGGGGATTCAGTGCCGGCGGGCACTTGGCTTCTTCGGCGGGAACTCACTTTGACGCGGGCAAGGCCGGCGATTCGGATGCTGTTGAACAGCAGAGCTCACGACCGGATTTCATGATTCTCTCCTATCCGGTCATTACGTTCACGGAGCCTTATCTGCATCGCGGATCTCGCAATGCTCTCCTGGGAGCCGACCCCGATCCTGCATTGGTGGAGTCGTTATCAAACGAGAAGCAGGTCACAAAAAGCACGCCGCCCACCTTCTTGTTTCACACCACGGATGATTCGGTAGTACCGGTGGAGAACAGTGTGATGTTCTATTCGGCGCTCAGGAAGGCGGGTGTTCCGGCCGAGATGCATATCTATCTGAGAGGCCCACATGGCGTTGGGCTTGCCCAGGCAGATCCGATATTGAGTTCCTGGCCGCTGCGCCTCGCCGATTGGCTCAGAGCGCAAGGCTTGATGAAGTAACGTGGAACAGTCATTCAGCCTGTTGGCTCCTTCGCACTGCGTTCCATCAGCCTTCCTCTTCTGAAGCCGCCCGCATGGCCGTGACGCCTTCGACGAACTTGCCCGTAGGCGTGAGAAGACTGACCACGGCAAAAGGCTCGCCCGGCATGTCGAATAAATATCCCGGCTGCACGATGACTCCATAACGGGTCAGCAGCCGCATGACCCAATCCTCTTCTGGCAGCGTTTGGGGCAACTGAACAATGGACGACCATCCGCCCTCGGTGTACAGGGGATGAGCGGGCGAGCCCCGAAGCAGATCCTGCAACGCTTGCGCGTTCCCGAGGATTCGTTCGCGAATGCAGCTTCTGATTCCGGCGCCGAGATTGATGAGCTGGGGCAGCACGAGTTGACAGGGCGAGCTGACGGAAAGGTAGGTATCGGCAATCAGCTCGAGCCCTTGCCGCGCCGCTTCGACTTGTTCGGTGGGACCGTTGATGACGATCCATCCAATTTTCATCTGAGGCATGGCTGCTGACTTCGAAAGCCCATTCAATGAAAAACTCAACGTGTCCGATCGGCCGGTCAGAGAAAGCACGCGCTGTGTGCCTTCGCAAAGCTCGTAGTCCATGAAGACTTCATCGGAGATGAGCGGCAGCGATCGACGGCGCGCCAGAGCGCACAGGCGGTCTGCCTCCCCGGCTTTGAGAAAACTTCCCGTAGGGTTATTGGGGTTGACGAGGATGATGCCTCGGGTGCGATCGGTAATCCGTGACTCCAGGTCGTCAAGGTCCGTATACCAGGCGCCGTCGTAAGTCACCCAATAAGGCTGGACGCGAATGCTATCCAGGGCCGCCAGGTATTCGAATAGGGGATAGGAAGGCTTGGGCGACAGCATCTCATCTCCGGGATCGCAAAGCAGCTTGAAGAGATACGAGTAGGCCTCGCTCGAACTGGCCGTAACCACAATGCGGCTTGGGTGGACGTCAAAACCCCTGTCCCCGTAATACGCGGAAATAGCCTTGCGGGCCTCCCATTGGCCCAATGGCTGCGGGTCATACGCTAAGGAAGGAATCGTGGAGAGAGCGCAGGCGATCTCCCGATTCGGGTAAGGCAGGTCGACCGCCGTTGGATTCGATGATGTCAGGTCGAGCAGTTCTCCAGGTTGTCGCCGCTGTTGGAGTATGGCTTCACTGAAGGGGGTGGGTCGACTATCCCACTTGAGGCGTTGAGAAAGGCTGTACAACCTGTTACTTTGTCACGCTTCACCGTCGTCCGCAACCCGCACGAGATGAGGGCAGCGCCAGTCGCCAAGCCGCGGAGGCTCGCTTGGGCGCAACAGTCAGGGAACCACGGCAAGCCTCGTGCCTGCCGCGATTCCCGCTGTCTTCTGTTTTGTTTTAATGGATTGCTTTGAGCGCTGCTGCCTTCACAAGAGTTTCGGCAGTCTTCTTCTTGATCGCCTTCAGGGCCGATTTATCTGGCCACGTCAAGCTAACGGTAGCCGTAGGCGCTGTCCGCGCCATTGCGGTTAGTCCCGTCGAATTCAGCTGTGACAACAGCACTTGAACCGCTGCCGAGACGGCGTTGATTACCGCACTCACCTCGGGAGCGTTCGGTCCAAATGCAGGAACAGTCACGTTCGCAAAAGCTGTCGTGATAACCAGGATCTTTTGCGGGTTCGGATCGGACGAATCGAGTTCGGAAACGGCCGTGTTCACGGCCGTGCCGATGCCTGTCGCATAAGCCGAGACTTCGGCCGCAACGGCGGGGTCAACCTTGCCTGCTGCGGCAAGCGATGACGTTAAGACCACTGCCACGTTGGCAGCATCGGAAACGACATTAAGCGCTGTGATCAGACCAGACGTCGTTCCTGACCAGCATCCCACGGATGCCAGGCACAGAACCAACGCCATCAGGACAGCGAAAGTAGACTTCAGATTTTCCATGCGCATGAGAGGTTCAATCTCTCCCTTTCAGAAGCGACACAGGGCCGCCTCGCCCAAAGATTTGCATGCCTCTCGGCTGATCGAGGCTCGCGATTCCGTCTAAGTCGTTGAAAGGAATCAGAATAGAATTTTTCTCAAAACTGTGAACGGCGTTGGCGCGCAAAGAAGCGTGCCCGTTTGCCAGCCTTTTGGACTGATCTCTGGCGCGGTTTCCGTTTAACGCACCCTAATCAAAACGCCTCTCCTCCCCGATGTCTCTAGTACGTGAACTCGAGCGAGGAATAAGAATCGGAACAGCGAAAACTTATCACCTGTCAAATAGCCCAAACCCAGTCACAAAAGACGATAAAAAAATAAGTCATTATCATTCAGTTGTTTAGCGGCAGCGAGATGGGCCGGTTGGACGGGGCAGATCCTACGCTCGTTTGCAAAGGAGGATTTCTGATGCACGAGCCAATCGTTTTCTGGCCGTTGTTCGCATTGTTCTTTGGATTCTAATCCTGGCTGCTCTTTGGAGAAGGCTCTCTCACAGAGCAGGAAGATGCTGACCGGATAATGTACAGTGGTCTAAGGCACATTAATCCTGATAGGATTACGTTGTCCTAATCAAGATCGTCCGTAGGGATTCACCTGCCGAACAGATTGAAGATGGGGCGGCTATGCGGCGCATGGCTGCCTTGTCTCATTCTCAGTGCGGGGTTGACGCCGACACACGCTGGGTCGGCTGGCTTCGGGGAACCATCAGCCCTGAAGGCAGCAATTTCGGACGCAGATTTTAAAGCCGCCCGCGAGCTCGGAGAACGTGGTGAGATCGCCCTTGCCGAGCAGGCCTACCAGTCCATTCTGCAGCAGGCGCGTGAGGCTCGCGACGAGTACCAGCAGGCGCGGGCGCTGGCCGGCCTGGGGACCTGTCAACTCCGCCGCTTCGCATTTCGAAAGTCGCTCACGACGTTGCTGGAAGCCAAGCAACTGGCACAGCAGGTACATAACGCCAGACTTTCAGGCAGCATCTCCGGCAACCTGGCATCGATTTACTCACAGCTCAACAGTTTCCCTGAGGCCATGGAGCAGGCGGAACAGGCGGCTCAGGAGTTTCAGGAAGCCGGCGAGCCCGCCTACCTTGTTCGGGCGCTTTCAGTAAAGGGGGACCTTCTCGCCGAGCAGCATGAGTTGGACCACGCGCGGCACGCCTATCAGGAGGCAATCGCCTTGGCCCAGAAATCGAAGGACGTGCGTAGTGAAGCATTCGCTTGGAACAAATTGGGCGGAGCGCTTTCGGACGCGGGCAAGTACGAGCCGGCGGAGAAGGCGCTCACCAGGGCACTGCAGTTGCGCGAGAGCGGACACGACGACGGGGCGGCGATCACGCGGCTGGATCTAGCGCTTTTGAAACTCCGCGAGGGAAATGCACGGCTCGCATTGCAAATGCTGGACTCGGTTCTGGCGCACCCGGGCCCAGCCGTTGCCCGAATCCCGGCGTATGAAGTGATGCACCACCGGGGGCAGATGCTGGTGGCGTTGGGTCGCGACGACGAAGCCTTGCGAACACTACACGAAGCGACATTAAGGGCCGACCAGTGGCGTGCCTCCGCGCTTCCCGGGGATGTTTCGAGCATCGGCACGGTGGCTTATTTGCATGAAGTCTACGCCGACTACACCAACTTCGCCGCGCGCGTCGCGATTCAAAGGAGAAGTCCCCGGTTGGAGCGGGAGGCCTTGGAAGTCCTGTCGGCCAGCCGGGCCGCTAACCTGCGTGAAGAATACGCCCTGGCGCTGGCGCAGCAAGAGCGACTGCCTGACGAGTATTTCGCGCTGTTAAAGAAGATCCAAGCCGCCGAGGCCGCTGAAATTCTCTTGCCGCGCGCTGACGATGAGGCGAAGATCCGGCATTTACGCGGGCAATTGGAGTCGATTCAGAACCAAATGGGTATAAAACTCGTGAATTCCTCTCAAGACACTGAGAAAAATCCCCACCAGAAAACACTTAGACATATTCAGCAAAGCTTAGGCCCGGAAGATGTTGTCCTCAGCTTTTCACTGGGTGTAGCGGCGGCTGCCCCGTCGTATCTTTGGGCCACTACCAGGAATGCAGTCCGTGTATATGCGCTGCCTAGTCGCGAAACGATCGAAAAAGCCACCGCGGATTTTCGGGACGCTGTTCGCACCGGTAGCCATTCAGACTCGGCGGGGCCGACACTCAGCCGGCTGTTGTTTCAGCAGTTGGACCGTGACACTTGGAGCCAGCGGAACTGGATGCTCGTGCCAGATGGCGTGCTGCTCGACTGCGTTCCCTGGGCAGCGCTCCCGGAAACCGGGGCGCATCCCGTGAGCCTGCTGGTTCAACGGCACTCGATTCGGTCGCTTCCGAGCGAGTACCTGTTGCTGCAGCGAACTCCAGCACCCCGCAAGAATTCGTTTTTGGCCTTGGGAGATCCGGTCTACAACCGCGCTGATGTCCGCTTCGAGCACGTTCGTAGAACAGACTCAGCTGACTACGCCACGGCCGCGAAGCCGGTGACCGTCGCTCTGGCCAGATTGGCGGGCAGCCAAAAGGAACTCGAATCGTCGGCTCGCGCTTGGAACGCGACGTCGACGCAATTGCTGACGGGTCCGGATGCATCTCTCAGCCGGCTCCAGGCGGCTCTCGAACAGCGGCCAGGCGTGATCCACTTTGCGGTGCATGTGCTCAGTCCGGACAAGCACCCCGAACAGGCCGCATTGGCTCTCAGTATTGATGAGCATGGGTTACCCGAATTGCTCACACCGGAAATCATTTCCACGTTCCGCGTACCCGGCAGTATTGTCGTGCTCAGCGGTTGTGCTTCGCAGCACGGCGCGGTGGTCGCGGGCGCCGGCCTCATTGGGTTGAGCCGGGCTTGGTTGCTGGCCGGCGCTTCAGCGGTGGTGGTGAGCGCGTGGCCCACGCCAGACGATTCAGGACGATTTTTCGAGGCCTTCTATGAATGCCTCTGGAGACAAAACTTGCGAGGCGGCTCCACAGTGGAGCAGGCGTCGAGTGCGCTTCAACAAGCGCAGCTCGAGATGAAGCGCGATACCGGTTACCGCCGGTCGCCTTCCTACTGGGCTGCGTATTCGCTTATATCAAAGGAGTAAGTTAATGTCGGCTTTCCAGGCTGCGAAGTTACCGCCCGGGTCCTCCCTCGAGGCCGGACCGACTCGCGATGCAGGAGAACCATCGGCTTCCGTCGATTGGAGCGTATTGGTCGATCAAGTAAAACGCGGCCAAGACGTAGGCATGGAGCAACTCTACCGGCTGTTCAGCCGGGGTATTCGCTTTTACCTTTGCCGCCAGCTTGGCGCCCAGGAACTGGACGACAAGGTTCACGACACGTTTTTGATTGTCGTCCATGCCATCCAGCGCGGAGACTTACGCGAACCGGAACGCTTGATGGGTTTTGTCAGGACTATTGTGAGGCGACAGGTTGCCGCCTACATTGACGAGGCCGTCCACAGCCGCCGCGAGCAGGCCGAACTGGATACCGGCCATGCCATTGTGGATCTGAAGGAAAACCCTGAGCAGATCGCAATGGCCCGCGAGAAGGCCGGTCTGATGAAGTCGGTGCTGGCTAGTCTCTCGGAGCGCGACCGCGAAATTCTGGAACGCTTCTACCTTAATGAGCAGCCGCAGGATCTAATCTGCGAGCAGATGCATTTGTCTGAGACCCAGTTCAGGCTGCTCAAATCGCGCGCCAAGGCCCGCTTCGGCGAGATCGGAAAAAAAAAATTGCTCAATAGCGGTTTGTTCACGGTTTTCTTGAGAACTCAGCCAGGCTAAAGCCACTTATCCATGAAGGGGGCTGATGACTGAAAGCTAAAGAGGTTTGTGGGGTCGGGAACCGTTCGAAAGCAAGAATGGGGAGAACTTATGCAAGAGATGCCACATCCCACCGAAGACGCATTGGAGCGTTTCGCGATGAGGAAATCGGAGGTTTCAGAGTTGGAGGAAGTGGAAGGCCACGTCCTCGGATGTCCGGTCTGTTTGGACCGCGTCTTAGAACTGGAGTCCTTTGTACAGGCGTGCCGGGACGCTATCCCCGAGTTTCATCGGGAGCAAGCTCTGTTGCCCGTGAAGGCCAGGTCTCGGAGTTGGATTAGCCGGTTCAGTCTGGCGATGCCGAAGTGGAGTTGGGTGCCGGCGCTGGCTGCGCTGGCTTTCATGGCTGTCATGCTCCCGAACCTAGGTCAGCCAAACAGGGGGAGCTTCGATGCGACTCTTTCGGCGTCGCGAGGAATCGAGGCCGGATCTCTGCTGCCGGCTCATACGGTAATTCGATTGCATCTCGATGCGATTGATCTTCCGGCCGGCGTCACACACGTTGAAGTCGTCGATGGAGAGGGACGGCCGCTGTGGCTCGGTAGCGCTACGGCTCAAGCCGACCGGATTAGCGTTGAGACGCCCCGCCTCGAGCCGGGCACCTACTTTGCGCGGTTGTATCCGACGCAGGATGGCTACCCGGAAAAAGATCATTTGCTTCGAGAGTTTGCGTTTCAAGTCAGGTAGTTCACGAAGCACGTGGTTGCTCTCTAGAAATAATCGTTAGGAAGAAGCTGGAAAAGGTACTGGCGGTACTGGTCGGGGCAGACCGCATTCCTGATTCCGTCAAATTGGGGCCTCAAAGCCAATCGCTGCAACGGTTGTTCTTATCGACAGCCATCACCGAGTCTCCCAGGCAAAGCACATTTCCGATATACCGACTCACTCATGTGGATTCCGTGGCCGCCGTTTCCCAGGAGGAATCCGTCACCGCCCTGCACGCGGACGGCGCTCTCGGCTGGGCCAATGTCCGAGTAGCGCGTTTATCCGGCCGAGGCAGACCGTTGTCTTCTGTGTTGACATCGGCGGCCGCTTGAGAATCGCTTCGACCTGCGCCAGATCATCGGGTGGATGCCAGCGCAATGCATCGTGCGCCCATTGTTTATCGTCCGCGAATCCCCAGGCGCGAGAGGAGCAGCTTGTGGGCATTTTCGGGGACAACCGTCGGGTCGATAACATCTTGTGGCGCAAGCGAGAGGCTCTCACCGTGGTCTTTGCTATGCCGCGGGGTCGCCAGATAGCCGTGAACATTGCCGGTGCTCTTCTCCACAGCTATGCCGATGATCTCGCCGTCGGAATTGATGGAACATGCGGTGATTAGAAACAAGGGGGAGTCGGCGGGAATGAGCGTGTTGAGGTCGGTCATCGCGTCGTTCTGCCGAAGGAACGCACGTGGGTTGAAGCTGGCGTCCAGCGATACGCCAACCACGTCGCCTGCGTCGTTAATGCCGTTGGCGGCGCTATTGGCGTCACCAGGAAGCGTACCGAGGTCGAACATGCCTGTCTCCCTGGTCCATAGGAAGGCGTGAAAGTTCGCGTCGCCCGTCAGGTCCGAATTCCCAACTACCTGACCGTGATTATTGAGGTTGACCGCTTCAATTCCGTTTCCGTGTCCCGTCCCGCCGAGATTGCCGAGGTCGGTGGCTTTGCCGTCTTCCCAGAGCAGGGCATGAAGAGGCTGGAGATTGGTCAGGCTAATCGGGCTGAAGGCTGTGCAGTCGCCGGATCCGCCCGCAACCTGGCCGTGGTCGTTGATGGCCACGGCGTTTCCATCCGGGTCGCCAGGATACGTGGGGAGTTCCTGGACCTTGCCATTTCGCCAAACAACAGGCTTGAACCCGAGCTTTTGGGGACCGGTGGATGGGCAGGCCGTGTCGGTGATGTCGTTTTCCGCCATCCCGGCCGCTTCGCCTCGATTGTTGATCTGGTTAGCCGCGCCATTGTTGCCTCCCAGCGTCGGAAGCGGATTCATCACGCCGTTTTGCCAGAGGAAAGGGAGACAAGAAGTGACGGAGGACGGAAGTCCAAGTGCCGCGAAACCGCAAAAATCCTCGCCTTTCGGGTCCGAAC
>JBAUOG010000083.1:0-4891 GCA_049579625.1 Bryobacteraceae bacterium | reverse complement strand
TTCCGGAGCGATCCCTTTGCCATCGTCGCAGATTCGTAGACGGAGGAGCTGCTCCTCAAATGTGAGTTCCGCTTCGATCCGGGCTGCGTCGGCGTGGGTGAATGCATTTCGCAGCGCTTCGCGGGCGATGCTGTAAATTTCGTCCCGAACGATCGGATCCAGATCCCGTATCGGTCCTTCTACGGCCAGCCGGAAACTCGCACCATCCTTAGCCGCCAGTTCCTCCCCCGCCGCCCCTATGGCGTTTGCAAGATCGCTGGTCGTGATCGACGACCGCAAGTCTTGCACTGTGCGGCGGCCCTCGATGATAGCGCGGTCCCCTATTTCCAGAGTCTCTTCGAGTTCGTTCTTGGCCGCCCCAGCCGGCAGCGTCTCGTTGACTGCCTGGAGGTGGATCATAAATCCTTGAACGGTTTGCAACAAATTATCGTGCAACTCGCGCGCTATACGCATACGCTCGTTTAGGCGGGCCTCGCTGGCGACTTGGAACTGCTGCTGGAGCTGCCGGACGCGGAATCGGTAGGCCCCCCACAGCAGCACCAGAGATACTGCCGCGCAAAGGGCCCGAAACCAATTCGTCTGGTAGTAGGCCGGAGCTATTGAAAAGTCCAGCTTGGCAGCCCTATTGTTCCAGACGCCGTCACTATTGGATGCGATCACGCGAAAGGAATAATTTCCGGGTGGCAGGTCCGTATAGAAAGCCTGCCGGCGCGTGCCGGCGTCGTGCCAATCACGGTCATAAGGGTCGATGCGGTAACGGAATCTTACCTTCTGTGGAATGAGAAAGCTGGGTGACGTGTAATCAATCTGTAAATCGCGGGGATGCGCGGAGAGCTTGAGGCTGCCGGTTGTTGTGAATTCCCTTCGGTCGGCCGTTAACGACTGAATGTATGTCATCGCAGGTGGCGCTTTCTGCGAGAGCCTGGACGGATCCAGCATCTGCACCACTCCCGAGTTCACAAACCACACGCGCCCATCTGACGAGTTCGCCGACGATTTGAAGGGTGGTCGCGCGGATGGCCGGGCTCCGTCCAATGCGTCGTAGAAATGTGCCTGGATTGCGGCCTCCGGCTTGGCCCACCATCGCTGGAGCTCGGAGTCTGAGAACTCGACGACGCCACACTGGGTATTGAGCCACCAGCGTTTCTCCTTGTCCTCAACGAAAGAAATGATCCCTGCACAAGGTAGACCGTTTTTCGTCGTCATTCGCTGCACCTTCCCTTTCCGCAATCCGACGAGACCGTCATCGAAGGCGGCCAGGACAGATCCGTCAGTCTCAGCAATTATCTGATTGGTCGAGAGACTAGTTTTAGAACCTACCGGGAACTTCTTCAGAACACCATCGCGAAACAGAGCCAAGTCCCCGATGCGAGTGCCAATCCAGATTCCTCCCTCCGGATCCGGGGCAAGACGGCCAGTTGGAATTTGCGATCGCGAGAACTCTTGCTGCACCTGGAAATCGCGGATACGCACGAGCTTTCCCGTGCCGGCGCACTCCGCCCAGATATTCCCGTCTACATCCTCGATCAAGTCAAAGACCAAACCAAGCGACTGATGATTCGGTTCGGGCAGGCGGCGAAAGTGCCCATCCTTGAATACATAAAGTCCGTCATCCACCCCGACCCACATATTTCCGGCACGGTCTTCCAACAAAGACGCGACTTGGCTTCCCGGAAGGCCGCTCCCGGTGCGAATCGACGAGATAGCCCCGTCCTTCTCAATGCGATCGAGCGACTCAGCATTTGCAACCCAGATTGTGCCATCTCTGCTGGCCGAAACCCCTACCGCCCAGTCTTTTGCCAGGCCCTCCGCGGTCGAAAAGGACGTGATAAGCGGATCGTGGAACTTGTCTATACCATTGCTAGTGGCAGCCCAGACAATGCCCTCCCGGTCTTCAAAGAGAGTGCGGACGAAATCGCCGGACAAGCCCTCCGCCCGTGCGTAATGGTCGACAGCGTTTCCATGGACACGAAAGACGCCGTCGTTATCAGTGCCGACCCAAAGATTGCCCTCGCGGTCGAAGTGCAGGGCAAAGATGCCGAACTTACTTCCATCGAAAGTCCGCGCGACGAACGATCTGACAGCGCGGTGTTCGAATCTTGCAAGCCCTTGCCCGGGTCCTTTTGAAACTATGCCGACCCACACGGAACCATCGGGCCCACGTGCCAGGCTCATTATCCCCGGAGCTCCTGTATTGGACTTAAGGCCTTCGATCGGGTACATCTCCGAGACGCCGGAATGCCAGTGGACAAGGGCGGTCTGCCCTCCCAGCCAAAAGCCGCCTGTTCCGTCCTCCACGATCGCATCGATTGGGGAAATCGGTATCCCATCCGCTTTTCCGAAGCATTTGACCACGCGCTCGGTAATGTGGCACACAGGCTCTGAAATGCCATTCTCACCTCGTACGACCCACAACGAGCCATCGGCGTCTTCGCTTAGATTGCTCGCATTCGGCATAATCCCTTCCAGCTCAAAATGAGACGCGCGAAGGCCATCTTTAAGGCGAACGATCCCTTTCTCTCCAAGAACCCACAGCCCACCGCTTGGTTCGCCACGGATGTTTGTGATCCTGCCGATTGAGTCAATATCAGCAGGCGGACGCATAGGGCGAAACTGGACGCCGTCGAACCTGTAGATATCGCCACGAGAAGATAGGAACCAGATGAAACCGTCGGACGTTTGCGCGATGGTGTACATGCCAGAGGGCGCGGAAGCATCCTGGATCCGCCATGATGTGTGCATGTACTGTGTGATCCGCTTGTTCGGATCGAGGGCATGAGCCTGACTTGCGAGTAGCCACAGGCACGCGAGGTAAAAGCCCAACGTGGCCGAAATCGTCCCGCAGCGGCAAATGAAATGAAGCAGAGGCGCTCGGCGACAACCCTCCCTTCCTAGATGCGTCCCAAACTGCCGGGTAGATCGACGATGATTGGACGCTCGTCCTGCTAAAGCCAAGTCTGAGTGAGAGCCAACCAAGCGGGTGATTCCGCCGCGAACAATCGCGCGGTTGTCGACAGCAAGAACTCGAATCACAGTCTCACCCCGTCACTCTAGGGAACCACGAAAAACGAGGGCGTGCGTGCTCCTTGGCGTAGGCGATCGAACCCGCAACGCTCAAATCGATCTCAGTCCCTGTTCCGGCCCCGCTCAGAATAACCAGTTTCGAACCGACCCGCCGCGAGCGCTCCCGCATTCCCACCAAACCGTAGTGTCCAGCGCGCCCCTGTTCCGCGATTTCTGTAGCGATCCCTTTGCCATCGTCGCGGATTCGCAGTCGGAGGAGCGGCTCCTCAAATGTGAGTTCCGCTTCGATGCGGGTTGCGTCGGCGTGTGTGAAAGCGTTTCGCAGCGCTTCGCGGGCGATGCTGTAAACTTCGTCCCGAACGATCGGATCCAGATTCCGTACCGGTCCTTCTACAGCCAGACGGAAACTCGCGCCATCCTGGCTCGCCAGTTCCTCCCCCACATCCCTTATGGCGTTCGCAAGATCGCTGGTCGTGAGCGACGACCGCAAATCCTGCACTGTGCGGCGCCCCTCGATGATGGCGCGGTCGCCGATTTCCAGAGTCTCTTCGAGTTCATTCTTAGCCGCCCCAGCAGCCATCATCTCGTTGACTGCCTGGAGGCGCAGCATAAATCCCTGAACGGTCTGTAACAAATTATCGTGCAAGTCACGCGCGATCCGCATACGCTCATTCAGGCGGGCCTCGCTGGCGAGATGGAACTGCCTCTGGAGCTGCCGGACGCGGAATCGGTAGGCCCCCCACAGCAGCACAAGAGAAACGACCGCGCAGATAGCCCGGAACCAATTCGTATTCCACCAAGGGGGCGTGATGACAATAGGCAACGACACCCCTTGTTCGTTCCATACGCCATCGCTATTTGATCCCTGCACACGAAAAACATACTTACGGGGGTCCAGGTTAGTGTAAGTAGCCACCCGCTGCTTGCTTCCCACCTCGTTCCAGCCAGGATCAAAACCCTCGAGCTTATATCGATAACGGTTCTTCTGGGAATTTGCGTAACTCAACGCGGCGAATTCAAAGGAGAAGACATTGTCCCGATACGAGAGAGTCAAGGAATCGACGTATGGGATGGCCTTCGTGAGTACCGACTTAGGGCCGACGGCCACAGGTCTGTTGAAGATTTTGAAGCTAGTGATCACTACCGGCGGCACGTAGGAACTGTCGTGGACGCGCTCGGGGAAAAATGCATTGAACCCATTGCTGCCGCCAAAGAACATCTCCCCATCCGGACCTTGATAGCAGCCGTCACTGAACTCATTGCTCTGCAAGTTGTCGAACAAGTCGTAGTTTCTAAAGGCTTCCAATTTAGGATCAAACCGGGCTATGCCCTTCTGAGTGCTGAGCCAAAGCCTGCCAAATCCATCTTCCTGAATGCATCGAATGGTGCTGCTCGGCAGGCCTTGGCTTTCCGTGTAGCGGGTGAAGGTTCCGCTTTCCCGGTTGTACCGGTACAGTCCGTCAAAGCCTCCCAGCCACAGTGTTCCGGTCCGGTCTTCGTGGATGGTGGTGAGGCCGCCGCCGTTGAGTCTGTGAGGGTCACGCGAGTCGGGCTTGTTACTCACAAAGGTATTTGTGGTGTCATCGAAGCGAATCAGCGCGCCGCCAAACGTCCCTAACCACAGCGTGCCGGAACGATCTTGATAAATGGTCCAAATCCAATTTTCCAAGCTGGCCGGATTAGTTGGAACAGGCCGGTAGTTGGTAAACCGTTCCGTCGCTGGATCGAAGCGGCTTAGACCGTACTGCCCACCCACCCACATGTGGCCGTTTCGGTCCCCATAGATCGTGTAAACATTGTCAGAAATCAAGCTGTTGGGATCATCAGGGTTGTGCCGGTAATGCTTGAAACGCCCAGTGCGTTCATC
>JBAUOG010000082.1:0-1808 GCA_049579625.1 Bryobacteraceae bacterium | reverse complement strand
AACAGGAATTGATCGACCGCATCCACCTCTACTTCGATCAGATCAACGCCGATCCGGTGGTCTTTCGCTGGAAGTACAAAATGGACGGAACCAGTATTGGATAGCTTTCAACAGAACGATAATGTAGTTGTTGCGGTCCACGGGCGCCGGGCCATTGAACAGCCAGGGAATTCCGTAGTCCGGGATGTCGTCCGCCGCTTGGTGGACATAGCTGAAGATCCAGCGGGTAGAAGTTCCAAGTCCTAAAGCAAGGGACGGCGACACCCCATACCGCCGGTTCTCCGCGACATCGCGCCCGGCCACGTTGCCCGCATCGCCCATGAGGTTGAGGCGGAATGCCGCTCCACTTCCGAATAATGTCAGGGGCTCGTTAATATCTAACGTCATCCTGCGAGTAAGATCTGTTCCAAAATCGAGGCCGCCGGAAATGGCGGGGGCCAGGCGCGGAGTCTTGCTGGTTTGATTCACCACCCCGCCCGTGGACCCCCGTCCAAAGGTGACCGATGATGTACCTTGCAGAACTTCCACTTCCTGCGTGTTGAACGGGTCGCGATAATAGCTGCCGAAATCGCGCATCCCATCAATAAACAAGTCGTTCCGAGCCGTGAAGCCACGAATTGTGAGATTGTCGCCCTGCGCGCCTCCCTCACCAGCGGCCAGACTAATACCGGCCACATTGCGGAGCGCATCGCGCAAAGTTGTGGCGGCTTGCTGCTGCATCAACTCTTGGGAAACGGTGGTGATGGTCTGCGGAGTGTCCACCAGCGGCTCGGCGAACTTTGGTGAGGCGGTAGACAACGCCTCGATGGTCGTCGTTACATCGGTGGAACTTGCGACGGCCTTCAGTTCGAGCGTGAATGCCGTCGACGAAGTGAACCGGTAGTTGATTCCAGTGTCCTTGAGAAGTCGCTGGAGAGCCTGTTCCGCGGTGCAGGTGCCGGAAACGCCAGGTGACGCCAGGCTGAGCATACCGCTTTTCACGACACTTGCGTGCAGTCCAGTTGCAGCTTCGAAGGCTGCGAGCACGGGTCCTAATGGCCCAGGCTGAATGTCAAAGGCCAACTCCGGCACGCGCCCCGTGTCTGAGTCGCCCGACCACTGCCTTTCGACGCTCCGCTCAGCTCTTGTGCGCCGACAACGTTAATCGTCTTGCTGCCGATGGCTGAGTACGCCACCAACGTCCCGAGAGCTGCCAGTCGATAAGCAACCGGCCAGGAATTCTGGCCGCGACGGTCGTCCTGCTTTCGCTTTCCTTGTCTTAGTCCCGTCTTGTCCACCCATCTCTCCTGAAAGTTTTCCTCGGTCTCTGGACTTCGCGGGCGGATCGCGACCGACCGGCGGCCGCTGCGGACCCACGCACGCACAGCTTGGACTCGAGTCTTATTTGCCTGGCCGGTTGTTCGGTCTGACGACAGAACGACTCGACCTGGGCGGTTTCTACCAGAGGGCAGCGTCCCGTATAATCGTGGGATCGCCAGCCCTCAATCAAAGGTTGTCGGTTGCGGGTTTCTGCGGCGCTTCGCCAAAAGTGAGCCGCGGAGACCCGTTCTTTATTTCCTGCTGGTTTGTTTTTCTGCTGCTTCGGGTCGTTTCTTTGCGCCGCCAACTGATACGGCGGCGAATGCGGATTGTTTGCACCAATCGGTACTAGAAAGCAATGCAACCTTCCATATACGACTGATTCAGTCCATATTAAAAAACTGCGAGCGTCGGCGTCAATCAAAAACAGCAAATCAGTTGCAAGTGCAGTTGAGAGGTCGCGGGAGCCGCGCGAATGGCAACGAATGAACGGAGCGTTCACTGCGTCG
>JBAUOG010000081.1:0-2964 GCA_049579625.1 Bryobacteraceae bacterium | reverse complement strand
CAACAGAACAGTTGATCAAAGAAGCGCTAGCCAACGGCGATGCCGAAAGGGTCCTGCAAGGCAAGAACAACTTCGTATACTTCGTCGCGGATTGGAAATTGTTTGCCAAGAAGGAGAAAGCGGAGTGGACGAGTTTAGCGAGACTCTACGTGGATGACTTGAGAAGTCAGGAAGAGTCCAACGAAGCCGACACGCTGGCACTCTTTTGGATTGTCTTTGGGAAAACAGCGGAAGAGATAGATGAGGGGAGGCGGCTGCTTCGCGTCTCACGCCAAACCAGGAAGGGGGATGACAGTACCTACAGGCAGTTCTTCAACTTACACGAATTCGTCGCAGCAAGCCGATTGCGAGATCTTGCAAAATCAGCGAGTTAAGCAACGTTCTAGCCCAAATATGGATCGAGAAATTTCATACCGTCCAAGACAAGTCTACGACGCCGCGGTGCGCAAGTCAAGTAACAGCGCCCTAGGCGGCGGTCGCTTCCGATGCTCATATCCTAGCATATCGGATGGAATTAGCTAACGTCGATTGCCCCTCGTAGGCCGAATGTCGTTCGCCAATATTCCGTCCCCACGGGAAACCGAGGTGGACAGGGCCTGAGTCGGCCGAGGTGGGGCCGAGCTGGGCAGTCAGAAATCAACGAGTTCGCTTTCGCCAACTTCTTTTCTACCAGCCACATCCAAAAGGCTAGGTTTTGCGCCTGGTCGGTACTTCGTTTGCATTCAACGCCTTACCAGCCCCGGTCGACCCCCAAACCAGCGAACAGCGCAGACGGGTCTGTGGTGTTCGGAGATTATTTCCTGCTGCCGCAGGCTTTCCGCATATGTCCGCCAAGGCGGGGGTTCCAAGAGGCCGCGTGTGAAAGAATGGGGTCAGCCGCGCATATCGTCTGAGAGCCCTCAGGCCATCCGGTCGTAGATTCACCCAGCAAAGAGAGCCACGAGGCGGATACCGCCATTCCGAAGCAAGAGCCGCAATCGGCGTGAAGCCAGAACACTTGACAGGACTCGCCGCGGATTGCAATCAGGTTTTGCACGCCCTCACCTGGAAACTAACTCCTTCCTGCTGTTGAAGGTGGGCGAGGACTCCAAACAGGTTCTTCGCCGAGGGGTTACCCTTGGGCCCAAACATCCGCATGAGACTGTTGGCGGGGATGGATGTCGCCTGCTCCAATTGCCGAAAGCCCACAGTGGCGTTAATGTAGTTACGTAAAATGGCGCGGCCTATCTTGTCGTCGCCGGAAAGCATGAGTTCGATCGCTTCACGCAACAACGCTTTGCGGAACTGTGGTTCCCGCTGGGCGCGTTCACGGATGGTTTCACGAAAATCTTTAGTCAGTGCCATTTGTCCTCCTCCTAAATCCTTCGCCGCTTATAGTCTTCCCAGTTAGCCCTTGCATCTTGGATATCACGCTGCTGGCGTTTCTTGGCGCCGCCGCCCAGCAGGATGACGAGCTGGTCGCCGTCCCGCCCGAAATAGATGCGGTATCCTGGGCCGAAATCGATCTTGTATTCGAGTACCCCGGCACCAACGGACTTAACGCTCGACAGGTTTCCATCAGCGATACGTTCTAACGCCGTGGTGACCTTTGCGGCGGCCTGCACGTTGAGCGCGCTCAACCATCTGGTGAATGGGCTTCTGCCACCGGGTTCAACATATTCTCGAACCTCTATCACCGTCTTATAATAACATATATGTTATTATTGCGTCTTAGCAAGCCGCGCTCAACCCCCCAGACAAGTGAACAGAGCAGACCGGTCTGCGCTGTTCGGTAGGCAAGACATCAAGTGAAAAAAGGTAGGGATCGCAGAGAATGGGCATTGGATCTCCCACACCATCCGCCCTCGAACTTGTAGGTGCGGGAATCAGTGATATAACCCAACCGTGAACGCAAAGCAAGTCTACCTGTTTAGCTGCCTGGCTCTTGTCGTGACGACCGTTGTTGCCGTTCTAACGCGGGCGACGTTCCGGCGGATCGCGGGTGCGTCTGCCGGCGCGGCAGTTTGCGGCCCAGTGGGGTTAAGAATCGGGACGGACGGTAATTAAGTCTGATTGTCCTCAGACTAATCCGGGATGACTCAAAAGCTTTAGAAAACGGTAGAAAACGGGGTCAGGCGGACATTAAGTCTGACCGGCCTCAGTCTAACCCGAGGTAACTCGGTCAGAGACAGGGAGTCTTGT
This sequence comes from Bryobacteraceae bacterium, assembly GCA_049579625.1. GTDB lineage: Bacteria > Acidobacteriota > Terriglobia > Bryobacterales > Bryobacteraceae > CAJCIT01. The sequence goes on along the minus strand of JBAUOG010000081.1, from coordinate 783 downwards.
CAGGACCGAGGTAGGCCCAGGACGGGGCCCCCGCTTCCACCCGGGCTGGCCGGGGTTGCGCGAGGAATGTGCACAATGCGCGTCGCCCTCATCGGATAGACGCGGGCATGCCTTGGACCCACTCAATCCGAGTAGAAATGGGGGCGAAGCTCACCTTCAGGAATGAACCTCAGGGCCCGACGATAGATCGCGTGCAGGGTGCCTCGATCGACTTCAATGTGGTGTACGATCGTCAGAGTCTGATGAACACCTGACGGCAAAGTGCGCCTCAGCTTGATGTGGCTCCCTCTTTGCGCTTCGTCGACGGCATCGTCAAGGACATCGAACCCGTGGGAGACTTCGAAAACGTCCTGGCCCGCCGCGCCGCCGACATCCAGTTCCGGCTCGAGATGCTCCGCACGGCCGAGTTCAAGGTCTACGCCAACGCCGGCCTGGTGAAAGACACCATGGAAGGCTTGCTCGACAAGAGCAACGACCCCATGGGCCTGGCTTCGCTCTACGATTCGCGCTTTCAGCGCGCCTTCTCGAAAACCATGGAGGATTTGCGCCGCGCGCAACAGTCCCGCCGGGATAAAGAGCTGCACGCACTTGAGCAGTTAAAGGGCATTGCTCTGGCGCACCTACAGCAAGACACCACCTTCGATCCAGCCAAGTTCGGCTTCGTTATTTCACGCGATTTTGTCTTCAACCAGGCCCACTGTTTAAGGCCAAGATGCTGGCTCAACTGAGTGGAGGAGACGGTCGAGTCGAGAAAAAGGTCGTCGACTAGGTCGCCAAGGTGCC
>JBAUOG010000080.1:0-1970 GCA_049579625.1 Bryobacteraceae bacterium | reverse complement strand
GGCACAGGACAAATCACTTGCTAATTCGACCGGACAGATCACATGCTAACAACACCACCGCAGCAGTAGTCTCGGCACCCCGATAACGCAGAATCCGATAAACCGTTGAGGAACATCGACAAGGTGGGGCCACCATAGCAGGCCACAGAACCCACCTATTTTCGCGTTCGTAAATTTAGCTGGCGTTGGCGCAATTCTTGCAGTATACTTACTCCAAGATGGAATTCGAGCCCAAAGGTCCCGAGGCTGCCAGGCTCCGCCAGCGCAAATTTGCGCTGCTCCGTCAGTTCCCCTTCCCCCAAGATCTGTTGCCAGGCTCTCTGTGCGTCAGCCATACCAAATGTGGAAAGCCTACGTGCCATTGCGCCAAAGGCGAGGGGCACCCCGCTTGGTCGCTGACCTTTATGGTGGCGGGTAAGAAGCGGGTCGAACGCATTCCCAAGGATTGGGTGGACGACGTCCGCCGGCGCGTCGCTGCCGGCCGCGCCTTTCAGGACGCTCTGCGCGAGGTCCTCGCCGCGAACGCCGAGTTGCTGGTGTTGCGGCGCAAACAGCAGCCCCGCTGACCGGACCACATGTCCGCCAAATCCAAAACTACGCCTGTCACTGCCTGGGTTTGAAGTCCTACTTCCAACGACCGGGCGATGGCCGAGTCCATCCCCACATTCCCGCGCCAGATCTGGTGTGGGCGGTGGTGATCGGACGGATCCTGCGCGTCGCCAGCTTCTTGCGTTTGGAATGGTTGGCCCACGCACCCGTGCGTAGAGAGTTGGGCCTGATCAGCCAGTTCGGGGATGATGCCTTGGCCTACTGCACCGAGCGCATGGAGCCGGAGACGACGCGTTTGGCACTGGTAGCTGCGCTGCACCAGGCCAAGCGCAACAAGGCCTTCGAGAACAGCCGCTTCATCGGTCTGGCGCTGGACGGTACCGGCGCCGGGCATACGCACAAAGAACCTTGCCGGTTATGTGATCCGGTAAAGGACTCCAAGGGTGAGGTGCATGGTGCCTTGCACCATTTCGTATTGATCAGCGTGGTGGGCGTTGGTTTGACGCTGCCGATCGACGTGGAGCCCTACGGGCCTGGCGATAGCGAGTATGCCGCGGCACAGCGTTTGTTGCGGCGCGCGGTAGGACACCTGGGCGCGCGCTTTGCCGACTACGTGGTGGGGGATGGCGAGTACGCCACCGCTCCTTTTCTGCATACCTCCGGAGAGGTCGCCCTGCCGGTGGTGGCGCGCCTCAAGGAGAACCTCCCGTTACTGGCTGCCGCCGTGCGCGCTCGCTTTGACGGTCAGCCACCCCATGCCGTGTTCCAGGAGGGCGACGACCGGGTCGAGGTCTGGGATTACGATCACTTCGACTCTTGGGAAACCCTCCACTGGCCCGAGGTTCGCGTGCTGCGTTACCACCAGCACAAACGCGATGGGACGGTGGTCCAGGCCGAATGGCTGACCGACTTCTCCATCACCAAGCTGGGCAGCTTGAGCTTCTACCGCATGGCCAAGAGCCGTTGGGAGATCGAGAATCAGGGATTCAACGACGGCAAAAACCGGTATGGCATGGAGCACATCTGCCACCACGAGCCCAACAGCATCCTCATCGTTTGGCTATTGATCCTGCTGGCCTTGGTCATCGAACGCCTTTACCGCCTTCGCTATCTGCACCGCGGCGACCATAATATTCGCTCCGCCATGGACCTGTTTACCTATCTCTGGTTGAGCCTGGGGACCCGCAGCCCGCCCGATACCGGCTGAACCGGTGCCGTGCGGACGGCTGGCAGCGCTCCGTTGCTCTTTGACAACTCGATCGCTTTTTAGTGGAGTGATATCCCGCCCAGGCCCGCCGTCGCTCAACGGCCAGTAGGAACGCCGCTTCCCCCCACACCTCAAATCCGCTCCACTGCGCCGCTCCCTGCCTCGCTGCAATTCCGAGACCGCTGCCCTGCAGCCGTAAGCCTTGACATTTGCC
>JBAUOG010000079.1:0-2446 GCA_049579625.1 Bryobacteraceae bacterium | reverse complement strand
TCCAACTGGTGGACGATCTCACCAGCGAGTTCCACCCTGTGTCTCACACCGAGCGCATCCTGGTCAACGATATGGCCCAGAGCCACTGGCTCACCCAGCGTGCCATCAATCTGCAGACCAGTTCGATCGAAGATCCCAAAGCATTCGCTCTCTATCTGCGCTACCAGACCACGCACCATCGCGCCTACTACCGCGCCTTGAAGCAACTGATGGCTCTACAGAAGGCCCGCGCGCAATCCGGCGCGCCACATGTCACCGATGAACCAGTGCCCGATTTCGACCACTGCACCATTGATCTCGATTCAATCACTCGTCCATCCAACCCAGCAGCTGAACCTACATCAACAGAACCAATAACGCTACCCCAAGCCGCGTAGGAGCCTCTAGGGCTCGAGATCTTTGACAACTGAATATCTAGGTAAGCCCCCGCGGAAGCGGCCACACGACTCCTGCGTCTCCACAGCCCCTTTTTTGTGAGAATTCGACTCTGAAGTGGGGCAGTTTTTCGTGGCACGCTCTCCGCTTAGGAACAAGGCCTTCAGCCTGTGGTCTTGGGGCAGTCGCCGACCCGCCTCCCACTTCGTTTCGTAATCAGTCTCCGTGGCGCGGGCTTCAGCCTGCTGAGCCGAGATAGATTCGTCTCGGCTTTTCCACTTCGTTTCGTAATCACTTTTCGTGGCACGCTGTCTGTTTCGGAACGAGGCTTCAGCCTGTGGCTCTCCACTTCGTTTCGCAATCAGTCTCCGTGGCAAAGCGCAGCTTTGCCGCAAACGGGAATGCTGAGGTGGGGCTGGACGCCCACCTCCGCGACAGACAGAATCTATCCCTCACGTCCCAAACGCGAGACAATGAGCTTATGACCCGACGGATAGCATTGGTCGCCACCCTTGCTGCCGCCATGCTACTCGTTGGCGCTTCTCAGCGGGAACCGAAAACACGCCTCGCGCAATATGGCACAAGCGACGCGCCCGCGGTCGGCCGTATCCTGGTGGCATCGGAGAAACTCGGCGATCCCAATTTCCGCGAGTCAGTGGTACTCATCATTCGCTTCGATTCCGAGAAGGGAACCCTGGGTCTGATCATTAATCGCCGCTCCAAGGTCCCGATATCGCGCATCTTCCCGGACGTGACCGGCGCCAAAGCCGATCCGGTTTATATGGGTGGCCCGGTCGAACTGTCCACCGCACAGGCACTCCTGCGATCGCCTTCCAAGTCGGACGACCTGGTTCACGTTCTTGGCAGTGTCTACGCCACAGCGAACAAAGACATCATCGAAAAGTCCATCTCCGCAGGCGCGGAGCCATCCAAGTTTCACCTGTACATGGGTTATGCAGGCTGGGCTGCGGACCAACTGGAAGCCGAAATGGAATTGGGTGCCTGGTCGGTTCTGAGAACCAACCCGGATGAAATATTCGACGAAGACCCCGATTCGCTTTGGACCCGGCTATCGCGAAAAGCCGAAAGCCAGATCGCGTTCAACGCTCGGCCAAACCCCAGGATGATACCCTCGTCGCATTAGCCCAATTGCGTTTCTGCAAAGAACCAGCCATATGCCAAAACTGTCTCTAATTGCGTTCGTCTGCGCTCTCACTGCGGGCGCCGCAGCCCTTTCTGCACAAACCAAGCTACTCCGCTTCCCAGACATCCACGACAACCGCATCGTCTTCACGTATGGCGGCGATCTTTGGATGGTCGCAGCTACGGGAGGCACTGCCGCGCGGCTCACGGCGCATCCCGGTGTCGAGGTCTTCGCGAAATTCTCGCCCGACGGCAAGTCCATCGCCTTTACCGGCCAGTACGACGGCGACGAACAGGTTTACGTGATTCCGTCCGGCGGCGGCGAACCGAAACAGCTAACGTTCTACCCAGCCCGCGGCCCGCTTACGCCGCGTTGGGGCTACGACAATCAGGTCTATGGCTGGTCGAACGATGGCAAGTACGTCATCTTCCGCTCGATGCGTGATGGGTGGGCGCCTGGCATGACCCGTCTGTATCGCGTGCCCATCGACGGCGGCCCCGCCGAAGCGTTGCCAATGCCCCAATCGGGCGCCGGATCCTACTCGCCGGGCGGCAACAAGATCGTCTACTCGCCGCTGTTCCGCGACTTCCGTACCGAAAAGCGCTACAGCGGCGGCCAGGCGAATGTGCTTTATATCTTCGATACGGAGACCCACGAGGCCAAGCGGATCTCGGAAGGCCCTCGCGCCAGCCGCGACCCGATGTGGATCGGTAAGGATATCTACTTCAACTCCGACCGCGACGGGCACTTCAACCTTTACGCCTATAACACGGACACCGGCAAAACTACCCAGATCACGCGCAACACCGTATGGGACGTGCGCTGGCCCAGTAGCGACCGTCAGAAGCGCATCGTCTATGAACTCGATGGCGAACTGCAAGTGCTTGACGTCGCCATTGGCAAGAGCACCCCGATTCAGGTGAGCGT
>JBAUOG010000078.1:0-3029 GCA_049579625.1 Bryobacteraceae bacterium | reverse complement strand
GGCACAGGCAAAATTGGAGCAAAAAGACGCGACGGGGGCGGAAGAAGTCCTAAAGCAGGCGATTGAAAATTCGCCGAAGTCGGCTGACGCCGTGGTGATTCTGGGGCGGTTCTATCTCGCACAGAAGCGGTTGACCGATGCGGAGCGGCAGTTCAGCCGGGCTCTGGCGATGGATGCGAATGATACCGGGGCTCTATTCAACCTGGGCTCCGTGCAGAACCAGATGGGAAAGAAGCAGGAAGCCGAACAGACGTTTCGTAAGCTTTCGCGAATGCCGGACAAACAATTCCGAGCTTCGCTGGCTGCGTTCCTCAGTCAGGAAGGCCGCAAAGAGGAATCCTTGCGGGAACTGGTCAGACTTGAGCAAGAGGATCCAGACGACAGGAGGGTGCGGACTTGGGTGATCAACGGCTACGTCGCCGCGAATCGCACTCCGGAAGCGGAGAAACTGCTGAACAGCCTTCTCAAGAAGAATCCGAAAGATTTGGACGCCCTCCTGCAACGTGGGGAATTAGCCCTCGCCGCGCGGAATTTCAACCAGGCTGAGGCCGATCTGAATCAGGTGGTACGCTTGCAGCCAACTTCCGCCCAACTGCATTATATTCTGGCCAAGCTTCATCTGGCGCGCAAGCAAGATCTCCAGTACCGGCAAGAGCTGGCCAAAGCATTGGAATTAAACCCCAATTTGGTCGTGGCGCGGCTGGAACTGGCGGGCGCGCTGCTCGCAGGCAGCGCAACGGGGGGGGCGCAAGCGGCACTGGATATTCTGAATGGCGCACCAGTTTCACAGAAGGCGTTGCCGGCAGTGGTAGCGCAGCGCAATTGGGCTCTCTGGGGAACCGGAGATATGGCGGAGATGCGCAAGGGGATTGATCAGGGGCTGGCTGCGGGAAAGTCGACTGAATTCCTTCTACAGGACGGGCTCTGGAAGCTGCGATCAGGCAATGCCGCAGGAGCGCGCTCCGCACTTGAAGCAGCCCTGAATCTCAACCCCGGAGACATCCGCCCTCTGGGGGCTCTCCAGCAGACGATGACGGCGCAAAAACAGTCCGCGGCTGCGCTTCAGGAAATCAAACAGTACGCCGCCAGGCAACCGAAATCGGCCCCCGTGCAGGAGTTCCTCGGAGTGATGCTGGTGAAGGAGGGTAACCTAGTGGAGGCAAGGCAGGCTTTCCTGGCCGCCAGGACGGCCGATCCGCAGTTCGTTACAGCTGATCTTTCCCTGGCCCAACTGGACGTTGCGGCGCACAAAATGGATGATGCCGAACTCCGCTTGCAGAAGCTGATCGCGTCACAAGGGGAAAATGCAACCGCCCGGCTGTGGATTGGGAACCTGGAGTACGTCAAAGGTAACCGCGAAGTTGCCCTGGAGAGCTTCCAAAAAGCTGTCCAGACCGATCCCGGAAACGCTCAAGCGTTAAACAATCTGGCGTGCTTGCTCGCCGATTTTCGCAACCGCCCCGACGAGGCCCTGAAATACGCGGAAAAGGCTCAGCAGATTGCGCCGGACAACGCGCAGTACGCCGACACGATAGGTTGGATTCTGTACCAGAAGGGCCTGTATTCCTCCGCAGTGCAACAACTCCAACGCACGGACTCCCAGAACGGCGCGGCAATCTGGAAATATCACTTGGCGATGGCTTATGCCAAGACCGGGGATATCAAGCGGGGCAAGGCGGTACTCGATGCGGCCGTAAAGATCAACCCGAACATGCCTGAGGCGAAGTTAGCGAAGGAGCTCCTCGGAGCCACCAGATGAATTCCTCACGAGCGGCTCAATCTCCAAGTTGGTTGGCGACAATCCCGAAGTTTTGGCATATCGACCTCACCACTGGTAATTGGCAAATACATGAACCAGAATACTTTACTGGTCGATTCAAAATGGCAAGCCAGTTGCTTATGGGATGCATGTCTTCGGACATAGATTGAATAGGAGGACTCGGAAAATGACGAATCGGTTAGCGGCTGGAATTGCAGCGATGTTTATGGCTTTGGTTTGTTCGCCCCGGATGTTCGGGGCGATAGCCGACGAGTTGGTTTTAAACGACGGAGTCGGCCATGTGGCTACGATCGACGTCTCCACTTTAGGTGTGGAAACGTGTGCGGGCACCTGCGGGGGGCTCACGATCCTGACCCCGGGCGGGGCCCACGGAGAGATAATAGCTATTGGTACTCTCGGTCAGTTTAGCCTCGACGCTACAGCGGAAGGCGGCGGCGTCAGCACTCTGCCTACATTGCAGAATCTAAACCAAATTAATGCCACGTCGACTGGAGTGGGCATGCTGACCTCGACGTTTACCGACACATCGTACACGGATGTGAACCCGCTTCTCAACATAGCGGACTCAAACACAACGAATCTAGGAATTGACACTAGTACTATCAAGTTCACCGTATTGACAGACGGCGGCAATGCTATTCCCGCCGGTACGTCTGTTTATACAGACACGCTGACTGGAGCGTCGGATTCCAACGGGCTCGGTGGTGTCGACGCATCGAATCCGAACTCTCCAAATGCTTCCATAACCTCGATGACAGTCATGACCTTTGTGGGAAAGGGCGACATTCAGGCTAACATCACTGTCGCAAATGCTGTTCCGGAGCCGGCGAGTATCGTTTTCCTGGGCACGATGATGCTGGGCCTGACGGCGCTGATCCGAAATAGACGCTTGAAGCGTTCGTGATACTTTCCTCTCTCCGATTTGTCCGGTTCTCCTTGGCGGGCCAGTGTTTTTGGCCCGCCTTGTTATTTTCTGGGCTAATCTCCGCACGGTTCTAGTACTTAGACACGCAAATGGCCCCCCGAGGAGACGCCTTCTTTAGCAATCGGATGCGATTCTCCAGATCTATGCGAATTCCCTGACTGGAAACCCTGACTCGAACGGAGCTGACGCGATCGACGTTTTCAACTCGAACTATCCGGGTGCGCCGATGTGGCTGTCCCCGAGCCGGCCAGGAAATTTCTTGTCGGAATGGGCCTGACCGTTCTTGTCCGGCACAAGCGACGGCAACGGCTGATAGCTTTACGC
>JBAUOG010000077.1:0-9966 GCA_049579625.1 Bryobacteraceae bacterium | reverse complement strand
GCGCTTCGGAGCCGTGACCGTCAGGGAGCGGTTTTTGGTCTTATTCAGCGACGTCTAAAGTCTGTGCCACGCCTTATTTTGTTGCCCAGTACGCCCGGTGGCCGAGGTAGTCCGGGTCGGGCAGATTCGCCAGAATGATTCGCCGGAGCTCCAGAACGTCAATCTCGCCTTGTTTCTGGTAGATCACTTTGCCATCAGGTGCGATCAGCATCGTGTATGGGACTGCCGACTCCCACTTTGGGTCAAAAGCGGCCTGCATCGCATACGTGTCATCGGAGGCAAACTGCAGGTTCCTGGTCGAGGCGTGCTGCTTCTCCAGAGCTTTGATCACACCAGGTTTTTCATCGGGTAAGTTTGCCGACACGGTGACTAGTTCGAAGTCGCGGCCCCGATACATACGCCAGGTGTTTTGAAGGTCCGGAAACTCGCTGAGGCAAGGCCCGCACCAGGTTGCCCAGAAGTTAACGAGCAGCACTTTGCCGGTGGGATTCGAGCGCAGCTTCTTCAGTTCGGCCGCATCGGCCATTTCGAGCTTGACCGGCTCCGCTTCGATCTTCTTCAGTTCGGCCAGCCTCGACGCCTGCTTTGACTTCCACTTGGTCGAGCAACCAAAGACGCCGGTGTGGTCGACGGGAACGGGTTTGCCGGCGAGCAAGGCGTTGATCGCATTATGTGTATCTTGAGTTTTGACGAGGGACTCCCGCTGGCTGTTGTCGATGCGACCTTCGAACCGCAGATTCCGTTTCTCGTCGAACACAAAGACGTGCGGCGTGGCCTTGGGGCCGTACGCCCGTGACGTCGCTTGCGTCTCACCGTCGTAGAGGTAAGGGAAATTGAAGTGCCGGTATTCGGCGCGAATCTTCATGTCGTCGAGGCTGTCGCTCACGTCGGTATAGCCGAGCTCGCTCAGTTGGACGGCGTCCGGATCATTGGGGTTGATCGCCACTAGGGCGACACCCTTGCCCTGATAATCGTCCGCCAGTTTCTTGATCCGGCTCTCATAGAGCTGCGCGGTGGGGCAATGATCGCAGGTGAATAAGATCACCAGTACCGGGCTGCCTGAGTAATCGGTGAGCCGGTGGGTTTTTCCGTCAATTCCCGGCAACGCAAAATCCGGCGCGGGCGATCCAACTGCAAGCGTCGGATGTTCGTCCGCTGCGGCCATGGAAGCAGCCGCCACAAGTAGAAGAAAGAAGAGCCGAAACATGCCCAGTACCTCTTAGGGAGATGATAACGGAACCCACCTGTGAATCGGGTTTAGGCCGGGGAATAGCATAGAAACAAGGAACTCTCTGCGGGTTTATTCGTATTACGGATTTAGGGGGGTGCATGAAACTGGCATTCGATCTCCGTTTGGCACTCCGCAATCTTTCGAAAGCCCCCATCTTCACCGCCGTTGCGGTGCTCTCGCTGGCTCTCGGCATCGGTGCGAACACTGCCATTTTCTCGCTCATCGACCAGCTCATGCTGCGCCAGCTCCCGGTCCACAACCCCACCGAACTCGTTCTGCTCGACAGTGAAGGAAATCACATGGGGAACAACCGGGGCGAGAACAGCTTTTCCTACGCGATGTATCAGGACATCGTCGCGCGCAACCAGGTGTTCAGCGGGGTGCTGGGCCGGGTCACGACGCCGATCAGCATGAGTTTCAGCGGCTCGACTGAACGGGCTGCGGGTGAGATGGTTTCGGGGAGCTACTTCCCCGTGCTGGGTGTTGGCGCGGCAGTCGGCCGCACCATCACGCCGTATGACGACACTACTCCACTGGGACACCCGGTGGTGATGCTCAGCCACCGCTTCTGGCAAACCAGGTTCGCCGGCGACCCCGCCATCCTCAACAAAACCATGGTGCTGAACGGGCACAACTTTACAGTCATCGGAGTTGCGGCACGCGGGTTTGACGGCATCGAGCCCGGCTCCGTCACTGATTTATTTGTGCCAGTGATGATGAAGGCCTGGATGACGCCGAATGGCGTGGGCATGGAAGACTTGAGGGACCGGCGCAGCTCGTGGTTCCAGATTCTGGGCCGGCTGAAACCGGGTGTCACGCCGCAACAGGCCAAAGCATCTCTGCAGGTCCTGTTTCACCAGATCATCGAGCAGGAGGCCAAGGACCCGCAAATCGCGCGCGCTTCCGAGTACGACCGGCAGCAGTTCCTGAAATCCACTATCAATGTTCTGCCGGCATCGACAGGGCGCTCCTACTTGCGCGTGCGGATGGCCAAGCCGCTTCAGGTGCTGATGGCCATCGTCGCGCTAGTGCTGTTGATTGCCTGTGGCAACGTGGCGAACCTCTTGCTGGTGCGCGCGGCCGGACGGCAGCGGGAGATTGCCGTGCGCCTGGCCCTGGGAGCGAGCCGCTGGCACATTATGCGCCAGTTGCTGGTGGAGAGCGTATTGCTCGCGCTAACTGGCGGAGTGGTGGGCGTGGGTGTAGCGTATGCCGGGGTGAAGGCGCTGTTGGCCTTTCTGCCTCAGAGTGCTTCCGAACTGGGACTGGCGGCCACGCCGGATGGTCGCTTGTTGCTGTTTAACTTCAGCGTGGCCCTCATCACGGGGCTGATTTTTGGCTTGATCCCCGCGCTTCAGGCGACCAACCCCGACGTGTCTCCCACGCTGAAAGACCAGGCCGGTTCAGTCGCCGGCAGCGGGCACGCACGCCTCCGCAAGGCTCTTGTGGGCGCTCAGGTGACGCTCTCACTGCTGCTGTTGATCGGTGCGGGCCTGTTCATTCGCAGTCTGCGAAACCTGCGCGGCGTGGGGCCCGGGTTCCCAGCAAGCAGCCTGATCGCCTTCACCGTCGATCCCACATTGAATGGCTACGATGGACCCCATTCGTTAATCTTCTTCCGCGAACTGAATCGCAATCTGGCTGCCGCGCCCGGCGTGCAATCGGCCGGGCTGGCCTCGAATCCTGTGCTCGAAGATAACGCTTGGGACAGCACCGTGAATGTGGAAGGCTACACTTCCAAACCGGGCGAGGACATGAACCCTCAGTTCAACGCCATCAGCCCGGGCTACTTCGCCGCCCTAGGCGTTCCGCTCTTGGAGGGCCGCGACTTCAGCGACCGCGACAGCGTCGCCATCCGGCATCCCGGCATTCCGTTTCCGGTTCCGAACGTGATCATCGTGAATGAAAAACTAGCCAAGCATTATTTCGGTAATCGCAGTCCTCTAGGGCGCCACATCGGGTTCGGCAACGATCCTGGCGACGTTGCCGATATGGAGATCGTCGGCGTGGTCAAGGACTTTCGGTATCGGGACATTCGAGGCGACATCCCACGCCAGGGCTTCATCCCATACCTCGGTCTTCCCTTCGCCATGAATATGACTACATACGTCCGTACCTCCATGGCCCCGAACCAGGTATTCGGGACCATCCGGAGCGTGGTGGCCGGTCTTGATCGCAACCTGCCCGTGTACAACATGCGCACGATCGAGAGCACCATTGACGCGAAATTGTTGAATGAACGGCTAGTAGCGAGCCTTTCGGCGCTCTTCGGCGCGTTGGCCACACTGCTCGCCATGATTGGGCTCTACGGCGTGATGGCTTACACGGTAGAGCAGCGCACCCGTGAGATTGGCATTCGCGTCGCCCTCGGGGCGCAACGGGGCAACGTGGTCTGGCTGGTGATGAAGGAAGTATTGGTGATGGTCGGCGGTGGCTTCGCTATCGGCCTGCCGGCGGCTTGGATGTCATCGAAGCTGCTCGAGAGCATGCTGTATGGAATCCGCCCAAACGACCCGATCTCCATCGTCACTGCCATGGTCGCGCTTGCGGGCGTAGCTCTGATTGCCGGCTACATCCCGGCCGCACGCGTGTCGCGGATCGATCCGCTGCGCGCGCTCCGGTACGAATGACAGAAGCGACCGGACCATGCACGAAGAGTTACGAGGCCGCCCAGACCAGAGGTTCTGGGACACCCGTCCCGATTTCAATGTCGGATCCCGGCGACGTCGCGTGACGAACAGAGAGAGGGCGCACCCGATTAGTGTGCCAGTTCGACAAAGACTCACTCCTGGTCGAAGCCGCACGCAGTCAACAACGCTCTGCGCACCTCAGGCCAGCGCTGCTAGGGCAGGGTACACAGCACAGGGCCGAAGCGATCCCGCTGGCCCAGGGAGAGGTGATCGAGGTTCACCGCACCTGCCGCAGGCATGCCGTCTTCTTCTGTCAGGAGCACCTCAGTCCGCAACCCTCGAATGGTGCGCGTCACGGGCGCTACGATGATCTCGTTCAGACGGTCGATGATTTCATCGCGGGTGAGCACCAGAACCGGGCGGCGTTTATCGGGTAGACGAAATGTATACCATCGGATCTCGCCTCGAGTCAATGGAACTCTTCCCAGCCCTCGGCTTCCCACGCGAGCGGTTCGTCGTCGCCTGAGAACTCGTCGTTAGTTGGGGGTGCAACTCTGTAGGCCGACGCATCCGTGCCGTGGGGCGAGGCAATCCACCGGAGCAGTCTGATCCGCTCGCTGTCCGGCAGAGATGCCACAAGTGGCATTATGTCGTCTGCGGTCAGTAACCTCGGCATGATTTGAATTCTATCAAGCGACGCCGGAAATAGCTGAGCCGAGGGGTCGTCTGAAAGGCCGGCGGTTGTCTCCAAGTCCCCATTTAGTCAATTAGGCGAACGCGCGGCTCAATTGGCGTGCGTTCGAGTTTAACAGAGCTTCGGACAGTTCCGTTTTGGGAAGTTTGGCCTCGGGGGCGATCCATAACTGGCTGGAACAGCCCCCGGACCAGCACTCGGATTGGGCCATCACGAATCCAGATCTGCTTGCCACAGCATGTTCGCTGTTTCTGCGTTCTGCGTGGACGCGATTCAAGAGCTTGGCACACTCGGAAAAACACCAGGCCGCGAAAAACCGCTTGCTGTTCCCGTGTGCCGACCGCTCAACGACCGTCACGCGCCGCCCGAGCCCCGCAACTCGCAAGTCGCTCTAGAAATTGGGAATCTGGCGGCCCAAGGAGAGATAATCAACGTGAACGATGTCATCTTCTTTACATCCACGCGATTGGTATCGGAAGTTGCGCGAGCGCATCGGCAGGGTCGGGATCATCTTCGCGATCGTGCTGCTGGTGTATGTGCTTTCTTCACTACTGCCGAATGGCGCCTTGGGGAAGATACTCTCCTTCCTGGTCCTGATTCCAACCGGTATCATTCTGGCGTTCCGGCTGATTCGTTTGGTTGCTCGCCGCTCCTTGTGGAGCTTGCGGAACCGCCTCTTATTCGTCTACGTACTGCTGGGAGTTTTGCCGATCCTTCTGATTCTGATTTTGGTGGGGGCGAGCTCCTATGCGTTGACAAGCGAACTGGCGATCTACCTGGCGAGTTCCGCTTTGGATCGCCGTTTGGATCAGATAAGGTTCGCCGCCGAAACCATCCACAACGCAAGACCGGACGAACGCCGGGTCGAAGCGCCGAGAATGGTGGGCTATCTCACGCAGGAGTTTCCGGGGCTCGTTTTGTATGTCAGAGACTCCCGAGGCCCGCTGCGGGTTCCCGCGACTGCTCCGGAGATCGGCCTGCCAAGAGGCTGGAAGAATGTAAATGGGTTGGTGTCGCGAAAGGGCACGTTCTACGGTTGGTCCCACGTGGTAGACGACGACGAAGAGATCACGCTACTGGCCCCGCTTTCACGGGATTTGATCTCGAACCTGGTCCCTAATCTCGGTGAAATATCGCTGTTTGAAACCTCCGGGTCCGTACAGACTGACGACGACACGGAAGGCGCAGCTGCGAAGAAGGGTGCGCCGGAGAAGAAAGCGATTGAGGCAGGGCCCCTGCGAATCGAGACTGATTCAGCGGAAGCTAACCAGCCATCCCATATCACGATCTCGAATGCCGCCGCCCCGCCGACTACTACCGTCGAACATGTTCCGAAAAAACTGCCTCCCGCGATGAATCGCTGGGATGTTCCCGTCAGTTGGGCCTCGACGCGGGCGCACTACCATTGGGAAACGCCGGGGCGAGTGCACGATGCGGCCCTGATTGTCCAGACCCGCGCGTCGGCCGTCTACGCCAGCATCTTCGCGGGCACCGACGTACTGCGCGGCGTGTTGCTGTACGTGCTGGTGGGGTCAGCGATTCTGTTCCTCATGGTTGAGGTAGTCGCCGGCTTCATTGGCTTCGCCCTGGCGACGCGTGTCACCGGCGCGGTGAACTCCCTTTACGAGGGCACACGCCGCGTCATTTATGGCGACTTCAGCCACCGGATTCCTGTACGAGGCAAAGACCAGGTAGGGGAACTGACAACCTCGTTCAACCAGATGACCGACAACCTGGAGCGCCTGCTTTCGGTAGAGAAGGAAAAGGAACGGCTACAGACCGAGCTCGAGATCGCCCGCGAAGTGCAGAATCAGCTCTATCCCAAGTCTTTGCCACCGACCAGCGGACTGCAACTGACGGTGCAGTGCGACCCGGCGCGAATGGTCTCCGGCGACTACTTTGACTACCAGTTGCTGAAGCCGGGACAGTTGGCCTTTGCCATCGGCGATGTTGCCGGCAAAGGAATTTCAGCGGCTTTGCTGATGGCCAATCTGCAGGCGTCCCTCCGATCGGAGATTAGCTATCACATTGAGGGCGGTGAGGGCGGTTTACCCCTGGATGCTTCGCAGCTTGTCTCGCACTTGAATAAGCAGCTTTACGCGAACACGTCGCCGGAGAAGTACGCCACGTTCTTCTTCGGGCTATATGACAATGCCAGCGAGACGCTGACATACACCAATGCCGGCCACTTACCTCCCATGCTGTTCCGTGGCGGCAAAGTGATTTCCCTTGAAACCAACGGCACGGTGGTCGGCTTGTTCCCCTTCTCGAAGTACGACAAGACGAAACTGAAGCTGGAACCCGGGGATCTGCTGGTCTGCTACACAGACGGAATAACGGAGCCGGAAAACGCCTACGGCGAGATGTTCGGCGAGGAACGCATGGTCGAGCTGGTTAAGAAGCATCAGCGCCAGGATCCTCTCTTCATAATCCACGCCGTGATGGAAGCTGTGAAGAGTTGGACCGGGACGCCTGAACTTCAGGACGACATGACGCTACTGATCGCCCGGCACGGAGAGGGATTCAAGGGCAACGGCAAGCTCGATGCGACTCAGAACCCTGGCACCCCGCCGATTCCCGGAGTGAGTCCATGAAAGTACTGAGCGCGACCGAAATGCGAGAGGTTGATCGACTGACAATCGACCGCGGCATTCCTGGCCTTATTCTCATGGAGAACGCCGGCAGCCGTGTGGTCGACGTCCTGAGGGCTCAATTCTCTCTGGAAAAGCAGCGGGTCGTCGTTGTTTGCGGAAAGGGCAACAACGGGGGCGACGGCTTTGTGGTCGCCCGCCAGTTGTTTGCTCGCCACTTGTGTAGCGACGTTCTGGCCGTCCATCTCTTCGAACCCGCCGAATTGACCGGCGACGCGCTCACCAACTGGCACGCGTTGATCGCCTCCGGATGTCCGGTTCAGCTGGGCTTTCCCGCAGCGGCGTTCACGGCCACACTGGTGATCGACGCGGTGCTTGGCACCGGCTTGAAAGGACCAGCCACCGGTCCGGCACTGGATGCCATCCGCGTGATCAATACGAGTTTCCCGTTCGCAAGGAAGGTCGCCGTCGACATTCCTTCGGGACTGCCGTCGGACGAAACAATTCAAATGGGTGAATTCGTGAAAGTGGACCACACGGTGACGTTCACGGCGCCGAAGTTAAGCCAGTGCCTGTCGCCGAGTTACGAATGGATGGGGACTCTCCATGTTGTTCCCATTGGGAGTCCCGACGCTCTTTGCGAATCCAATCCGGAACTCACTACCCGGCTCACCACGCCAGCCGATATTGCGCATCTCTTCTCTCCGCGGCCGAAGGACTCAAACAAAGGCAGGTATGGTCACGTTCTGGTGATTGCAGGATCCAGCACAAAACCGGGCGCGGCGGCGATGGCGGGCATATCGGCTTACCGGGCAGGCGCCGGCTTGGTGACGGTGGCGTCGGCCGCTGGGGCCATTTCGGCGATCAACTCCTTTGCTCCCGAACTGATGACCGAACCGCTCGCAGAAACGAAGTCCGGGCACATCAGCCTGGAGTCGCTGGACCGTATTCACGAGCTGCTGGAGAAGAAGACCGTTGTCGCGCTCGGCCCGGGCCTGGGTACCGAGAGCGAGACAGCGCAACTGGTTCACGAGCTGTACACGGAAACCGCGATTCCGATGGTGGTAGATGCCGACGCGCTCAACGCGCTTGCTGGTGAGACGCCGCCGGCTGAGCATTTCCGCGTGCTGACTCCTCACCCTGGCGAGATGAGCCGTCTCGCGGCCATGAGCGTCGAGCAAGTGCAGCAGAAGCGGATGCGGGTGGCCAATGCATTCAGCATGGTCAGCAAAGCGGCCGTGGTCCTGAAGGGGGATCGAACGCTTCTGGCGTTTCCAGCCTCCGCGCGAGCCGCGCTTGCCCGTATTTGGATCAACCCGACTGGGTCACCGTCAATGGCGACGGGCGGCACCGGAGATATCTTGACGGGATTAATCGCCGGCCTCCTGGCACAGCATCCGGAAGAACAGGAACTGGCTACGGTTGCCGCCGTCTGGCTGCACGGGCGTTGCGGTGAGCTCGGTGCGCGTGATTTGGGCGAACAGGCTATGCTCGCGACCGATCTGTTGCACTTCCTGCCCGAGGCCATGCGTGAGATCCGATCCGCTCTTTGAGGATGCCGGACAGGCAGGCGTGAACTACACGTTCGAAACGCACTCCGACGAAGAAACGCGGGAGGTCGGGCGGAGGCTCGCCGCATTGCTTCCGAAGCGTGCGGTCGTGGCCTTGACGGGAGATTTGGGCGCTGGGAAGACAACCCTCTCGCAGGGGATTGTCGAAGGCCGTAAAGCGGCTCGAGCGGAAGACGTATCGAGCCCAACCTTCACCTTGATTCACGAATATGGTGAACCGGTGAGCGTGTATCACATCGACCTTTATCGCTTGGCAACGGCCGACGAGGCGCGCCGCCTGGGGCTAGAAGATATCTTCGATCAAGATGCGTTGGTGCTAATCGAATGGGGCGACCGTTTTCCCGAGCTGTTGCCGCCGGATACGGTCTCGATCCATCTGAGTAGCAAGGAGAACGAGAAGCGGAGAATCGTCTTCAAATGCCTGGCGCGCCACCGATAGCGCCAGAATCCCCCCACACCAGAACACGCGCGTGAAACACCAGCCGCCGGACAGGTGCGAAGCTGCGTTTCCCCGAGATTGCTCGTGCGACCTTGTTATCCTATTCTCATTCGGCCCACGTCCGGCCTGGTGGAGGCAATGCTTGCCTAGAGTTGAAAATCTTCAGGAGGTCTGACACATGTTCGGACGCATTTCAAGAATTGTAACTGTCCTCGTCACCTTGCATCTGGCTGTATTCGCACAGTCGTTTCGCGGGGGCATATCGGGGACGGTAGTCGACCAAAGCGGTGCAATCATAGCGGGAGCCGAGGTGAAGCTCTTAGGAGCGGACACCGGCCTAACCCGCTCGGTGACATCAACCTCGGCCGGCGAGTTTGTTTTTCAAGACTTGCCACTGGGGAAGTACTCCCTTACGGTGACGCACGCCGGATTTCAAACACAAACCATCAAAGACATCAACATTGAAGCGGGCAAGATTTTCAACGTGGATGCGAAGCTCTCGGTGAGCAGTCAAGCAACGGAGGTCTCGGTAGAGGCCAACGCCGCAGAAATCGAAACATCGTCGACCGCTATTACGAGCGTTATTTCGACGCAGACCATGTCGGACGTGCCCTTAAACGGACGCGATTTCACGCAGCTTTTGAAGTTGAATCCGGGCGTGACGCCTTCGGGTTCGATAAACGGCACGCGTACCAACTCGATTGACTGGCAGATCGATGGCACAGACAACAACGACCAGTGGCACAACTCGGCTGCCGTAAACCAGGGTGGCGTCTCCGGCATTGCCGGCACTCTGTTGCCTATTGATGC
>JBAUOG010000076.1:0-8845 GCA_049579625.1 Bryobacteraceae bacterium | reverse complement strand
AGATCCCTACGGTCGACGACTCCATGGAGACAGGGCTGCAAATGTTCCCAGGCGGGAACTCGGGCATGACGCGGTTGATCGTAAAGACGCTCATCCCGGAATCGATCGAAGGCCCACGCACGATGGAGGCGGTTTGGAAGAACCCCATCCGCTTCGAGGCGCTTGATCAGCCCGGGCAGCAGACCCGTATACGGCTGAGTTCCACGGTGGTTCGCGTGGAGCACGAGGGCGCCCCCGACAAATCGAGTTTCGTCTGGGTCACCTACCTATCCGAAGGCAGGCTGTACCGTCTAAAGGCGAAGACCGTGGTCATGGCGGGAGGCGGCTGGATGACGAAGCATGTTGTCCGCGATTTGGATTCCGATCGACAGCACGCGTACTCTCAGTTTCACTACTCGCCTTACATGACCGCGAACGTGGCGGTGACGAACTGGAGATTCCTCTCCAACATGGGAATCTCCGGCGGCAACTGGTTTGACGGTTTCGGACGTTTTGTCGAGGTGCGCAAGATGGCCACCTTCGGCGTGGATACTCCCGTAGTAGGACCTGATTTGCCTACCGTGCTGACCTTCTTCGTTGATTTCGCCAAGCCCGGTCTTCCAGCCGCCGAACAAGGCAGCAAAGGGCGCAACGAGATTCTTTCGACAACTTACGCTGAGTACGAACGGCAAATCCGCGAGCAGATGACCGACATGTTCGGAGCCTACGGGTTCGATGCCAAGCGCGATATCGCGGGCATCGTTTTGAATCGCTTCGGGCACGCCTTCATCAATCCCCAGCCGGGATTTTTCTTCGGATTAAATGGAGCGCCCGCGCCGCGGGAGGCCCTGCGTGCCGCCCCGTTCGGACGGATCGCCTTTTCGCACTCCGACCTGGCGGGCGCCATGGACCATCGAAACGCCTTTCTTGAGTCCAACCGCGCGGTTGGACAGCTGTTGGATCAGGTGCTGGTTTAAGTGATGCTAGAGTGTTCGGCTAGCATCGAAAACTTTGATTGGGAGGCCGTACGTGACATCTCGAATTCAAAAGCGAAAGCTAAGCAGGATTGCAGTGCCACTTCTGGCCCTGCTATGTGGGGCGATGAACCTGTTCGCCCAGGTAGATGCCGGCGCCATTCTGGGCACGGTGAAGGATGCCAGCGGAGCCATCATTCCGGGCGTCAAGGTGACGCTCACCAACGACGACACCCACGCGACACAGCTGACCACTACCGGCTCAAATGGAGAGTACATTTTTGCTCCAGTTAAGATCGGCACGTATTCGGTGACAGCGGAATTCAAGGGCTTCAAGCGAGTCGAACACCCCCACGTCACGGTGGACGTGCAGCAACGCGTGGCCGTGAACTTCGATCTTCCTCCCGGTGAGATGACGCAAACTGTGACCGTCAGCACTGAGGCGCCATTGCTGCAGACCGAGGATGCGTCGGTGGGCCAGGTGATTGCTGCGAAAGCGATCAACGACCTGCCGCTAAATGGACGCAACTTCACCTTCCTGGCCCAGTTGGCTGCCGGCGTGACACAGGGTCAAGAGGATACCCGTGGCCTCGGCGCTAGCGGCAGCTTTGCCGCGAATGGACTGCGGCCCGCGCAGAACAACTACCTGTTGGACGGAATCGACAATAACGTGAACCTGGTGGATTTCTTGAACGGAACGGCTTATGTGGTGCGCCCACCGGTTGATGCCATTCAGGAATTCAAAGTGCAGACCAACAACTACAGTGCCGAAGCGGGCCGGTCAGCCGGCGCCATCTTGAATGCAACCATCAAATCCGGCACTAATCAATTCAATGGCGCGGCTTGGGAGTTCCTGCGCAACGACGCATTGGATGCGGCTAATTTCTTTGAGAACTCGGGCGGTATTCCGAAAGGAGAGTATCGGCAGAATCAGTTCGGCGCCATGCTGGGCGGCCCAGTAATCAAGGACAAGACCTTTTTCTTTATTGATTACGAAGGCTTGCAAGTCCGCCAGGCGATCCCTTCGGTGAACACGGTTCCGACGGCGCTTGAGCGCAGCAGCGGTTACACGAACCTTTCGGAGCTACTTACCCAGGGCGGGACACGGACGGACATTCTTGGTCAAACGACTGCTTTAGGCCAAGTCTTCGATCCCTCCACCACAAGGGTCGTCTCCTGCGGAGTGCCGGACACCGTCACGGGAATCAACGTGCCGTGCGGAGGCGGCATGGCTAACGGTTCGCCAATCGGATACGCCCGGACGCCTTTTCCGGGTAATATCATCCCGGCGAACCGGTTGGATCCGAACGCCATCAATCTGCTGAACCTTTATCCGGCTCCGAATAACTCAGGGCTCTTCAACAACTACGCCGCGAATCCGGTTCTCAAGAACCAGTCCAACCAGTTCGACGCCCGCGGGGATCAGATGTTCGGGGCAACGGACAGCTTGTTCGGCAGAGTCAGTTACGTCAGTAACCCTCAGTTCATTCCCGGACCGTTTCCTGGTATCGCGGATGGCGGATCGTTCGCTCAGGGCAACCAGACGGCCGAATCGTGGAACGCGGTTCTCAGCGAAACCCATACCTTCTCGCCGAGTTTGCTGAACGAAGCGCGGTTTGGTTATAACCGCATTTCAACGACACGAGTTCAACCTAATGACAGCACGATGGGTATTCCAGCGCAATTCGGCATTCAGGGCATTCCGCAAGTGCCTTATAACGGCGGCCTGGGATCCCTCTTCATTACTGGGCTTACTACTCTGGGCAGCAACCAGTTTCTACCCTCGGTTGAATACAGCAACACGTACCAGTTCACGGATAACGTCACAAAGAATCTGGGCCGGCACTCCATCAAGGTTGGCTTTGAGTTTCAATATCTGCAGTTTTCCATCCTTCAACCACCCTCAGGCCGCGGCGCCTGGAATTTCAGTGGCGATTACACCGAGGTGCCTACCACTAATGGTGGCAACACCGGATTGGCTCAGATGTTGCTGACGCCGATCCCCGGGACCGTGCCGGGCGCGGCCGACTACGTGGGCGGCGCCGACAACATTCAAGCCTCGAATATTGCCAACACCGACATGCACCGCAGTTACTACGGCACATACTTCCAGGACGACTTCAAGGTGAGCCCCAGGCTGACAGTGAATCTGGGTCTGCGCTGGGAATACTTCGGACAGCTAACGGAGAAGTTTGGTGCTCAATCCAACTTTCTCCCCTCCGGGAACAGCAGCCCGTCTCAGTTCCTGTTGACAAAACAGCGCTGCAGCACGCCGCTCTCGCCCGATTTCCTAGCGGCGGCAGCAACCGATAACATCTCTGTGGTGTGCTCGGGGGTTTCCGGCTTGGGCAAGTCACAGCTAACCAACTTCTCGCCTCGCGTCGGGTTCGCCTATCAATTCACTCCAAAACTCGTGGCCCGCGGCGGGTATGGCATCTTCTATGGAGGATTCGAGAATTCGGCTCTGCTGACTTACAATGACTTCCCCTTCCAGTTCAATCTGGATTATCCGATCCAAGTCCCTAATGCGCCCATCACATTCGCTAACGGCTCGATCGGAACACTGGAGACGGGATTTACAGGGATTCCACTAACCTCGGCGGCCGCCGAGCCCGGAGGCACAGCGCTGCTTGGTGAGGACTACCACGTAAAGACGCCCTACACGCAGGGCTACAACCTGACCCTGCAGTATCAAATCACACCCAGCGACACGGTATCGGCGGCTTACGTTGGGAATACGGTTCGACACCTTGCCGTGTACTTTAACTCGAACTCCCCCCATCAGATACTCCCGCCGGGGTTGAACTCGTACAGTTACGCTTCGTTTCCCGACTTTCCGACTAGCTTCACCGAAACCAGCTTCGCGGGCGACAGTTTCTATAACGGGCTTCAACTGAATTACCAACGCAGGATGAGAGCTGGTTTGAGTGTGCTGGCGAACTTTACCTGGTCGAAGTGCCGCACTGACGCCGTCGACGTACTCAACCAAACGGCGCTCTTTGGATATCGTGCGCCGCTACTGCCGGGTTGGGGACTGCAAAAAGACTACGGACTCTGCGAGTTTGATATACCCAAGTCCTTCCACTTCAGCGGTATCTATGAGCTGCCCTTTGGTCATGGACAAAAGTACATGAGTAACAGCAACAAAGTGGCAGAGGCGCTGTTTGGCGGTTGGAGCACCAATTGGATCTTGACCCTTCAGGATGGCCAGCCCGGCACTATTGGTTGCGCCATCACGACTACCTCGGGATTTGGGTGCAACGCCCTACTAGTGCCCGGACAGAGCGTGACTGCTGGTCCTCACAACGTGAACAACTGGCTCAATCCGGCAGCCTTCGCCAGTCCACCCGTGGCGACCGCCATCGGGCAGTCCGACTATTCCCCGTTAGGAGGCGCGCCGACACAGTACTACGGGCCGGGTTATCACCGCCTGGACTTCTCGCTCTTCAAGAACTTCAACTTCACCGAACGGATTTACCTCCAATTCCGGGCCGAGTTCTTCAACTTGACCAACACGCCTAACTTCTCACTTCCCGGCTTCAGTGGAAATGGAGTTGTCGGGGCCCCTGGCGCCACTGATTACACCTCGCCGGCAAACTTCGGCAAGATCACTTCGACCCGCGACGGCCAAAATGACCAGCGCGAGATACAGTTCGCGCTGAAGCTGTACTTCTGAGGCACGCGGCGCATCAGCGTTATACCCGATTGGACCCGCTGGTTCGACACCGGCGCGGGCCTCGTGCACAATGGTGTTTGATCTCCATGCCGAAATCAGCCATCGTGCCTGAGCGTCCTGAACTGCTGGCGGACGTTCTTCGCGAATCAGCCCTTCGCAACAACACAATCGCCCTGGCGGGCAATGATTCCAAGCTGAAGATGGCCGGCCCGGCTCTGGACGCGGAGGTGGTGGTTTCCACACGTGGCTTGGCGCGAGTGTTACAGTATGAACCCAAAGATCTGACCATCAGTGTTGAAGCAGGCATGCCGTTCAATCGACTGCAAGCGCTGCTGGGCGCCGAAGGACAGATGATTGCGCTGGACCCGCCGTTCGCTGCGCAAGCCACTATCGGGGGCGTCGTTGCCAGCGATAGCAGCGGTCCAATCCGCCTGGGCTACGGAACGGCACGCGACCTGGTGATCGGAATGACTTTCGCGACGCTGGAAGGCAAGCTCGTCAAGACGGGCGGCATGGTGGTGAAGAACGTTGCGGGACTCGACATGGCCAAGCTCATGATCGGGAGCTTCGGCACGCTGGCAGCAATCACGTCCATAAACTTCCGGGTCCATTCGCGACCGGCGCAGACGATGACTTTTCTGCTGAGGGCGGCAAAGCTCCAAGCGGTGCGGGAACTCCGGAGACTAATCCGGCGCAGCCCTTTGCAGCCAATCGCTGTTGACTTGCTCTCGCCCGCCGCCGCGGCCCGCCTCAACCAGGAACCGTTTGTGGTGGCGGTTCGCGCAGCGGGCAGCGACGCCACCCTGAAGCGCTACCGTGAGGAACTGCCGCAAGCCGACGCGTTGACGGGCCCCGAAGAAGAGGCGTTGTGGACACGCATCCGTGAATATACGCCGGAATTTCTGGAGCGCCGGCCTGACGGGGTGGTGTTGCGAATCTCGTCAAAGGTGGATGGCTTGGCGGAAGCGATGGATGGAATTGCCGATCCGTTCATCACGCGGCTCATGGCGGGCGTCAGCTATGTCTACTTGACTTCCTGGGCGGCCGCTGCAGCGATCCTCAGTCGGCTCCAGCGGCTGGGTGTGCCTGCCACGGTTCAGTATGCTCCAAACGCCGTGCGTACGAACTATGAGCTGTGGCATGTTCCGGACGGCGCGGCTCACAAGAATGCGTTTGACATGATGAAGAAAGTGAAGCAGATGTTCGATCCGCACAGCTTGTTGAACCGAGACCGTCTGTATGGCCGCATCTAGTCCGCTGGCGGTGCTGGCCGACAAAGCAAATGGACCCAAGCAGAGCGATCTGGACAAGTGCGTGCATTGCGGGCTGTGCCTGAATGCCTGCCCCACCTACCGGGAACTCGGCGTCGAAATGGATTCGCCTCGTGGCCGGATCTATCAGATAGCGCAAGTCGTGGATGGCGCGCCGATTACAGATGCCTACGTCGAACACATCTCGTTGTGTCTGGGCTGCCGGGGATGCGAAACCGCGTGCCCATCCGGTGTTCCCTATGGCCGGCTGATCGAAGCCGCACGGGCCCAACTGGAGAGCCAACAAAAGCGGCCGTTACTCAACCGCCTGTTCCGGGCGTTTATCTTCGATCATTTCATTCCTTCTCGCAATATGCTGCAGATTGCCGGCGCTGGCTTGTATCTATACCAGGCTTCCGGCATGCAGCGCGTACTCCGAGCACTCGGAGTGCTCAATGCGTTTGGCAACCTGGGCAATCTGGAGGCACTGACGCCGAGCGCCGAAGTGCCATTCTTCTTCCCGCAGATCGGGAAGACGTTTGCGGCCGAGGGAGAGCGGCGCTTTCGAGTGGCATTCCTGGCCGGTTGCATTGCAAACGTGGCGTTCGCCCGCCTCAACGAAGCCACCATCCGGGTGTTGCAGAAGAATGGATGTGAAGTGGTCATCCCGGCCGATCAGAACTGTTGCGGGGCTCTGGCGATTCACTCCGGCTTAAAAGAAAACGCGCGCCAGTTAGCGCGGCGGAACATCGATGCGGTGCTTTCCGAAGAATATGACGCGATCATCACCAACGCGGCCGGCTGCGGTTCCACGCTGAAGGAATACCACGAACTGCTGGAGGACGATTCCGCCTACCACGAAAAAGCTAAGCGCTTTGTCGGACTGATGAAAGACATCACCGAGTTTCTGGCGTCGATTGAGCTACGGCCCGGGATGCGAGCGCTCGACACCGTGGTGACCTACCAGGATTCGTGCCATCTAGCGCATGGTCAGAAGATCACTGCCGCTCCACGCAAACTCCTGCGAAGCGTTCCCGGCGTGACGTTTTACGAAATGCCGACCGCGGATGTATGCTGCGGCAGCGCGGGAATCTACAACATCGTGCACAATGAACTGGCGATGAGCCTGCTGAAGGACAAGATGGCCATCGTCAATTCGAGTGCAGCGCAGATTATCGTAACGGCGAATCCGGGCTGCATGTTGCAACTGCGGGCCGGGTCATGCCTCTATGGCCGCGGCCAGCGGGTGATGCACGTGGTGGAGTTGCTCGATGAAGCCTATTCGAAACCGGTGGCCTAACGCTTTCCTACGAGTCTGTGTGATAACACCAGCACAGATCTCAGCATGAGTGCCCGAGTGCACACACCCGCAATGATGAAAACGGATGCCGACCGGGGACAGGCACCTGTGTCCCAAGGCGCGCACACGTCTCCGTATCGCGTCACCGAAGCCCGTCGCCGCGTGGACACAGCGAGCCTGTCCCCAGATCAACAACACCTGTTTTCAGAGCAACCGCGCGCGTTCAGCAAGCGGACACGCCGACCTCCCCGTTTGACCCGGTTCGCTGCTGGCCGTCTCTCTGCGACAATTTTTAAATGGCGAAGCCAGCGTTAATTGCGGTTGACGACGAGCCGGAAGTGCTACGTTCGGTGGAACGCGACCTGCGGAGGAAATACGGCTCAGCCTACCGGATCCTGCGGGCGGAATCGGGTGCAGTGGCGCTTGACGCGGCCGAAAAGCTGAAGGCACGAGACGAAACGGTGGCGCTGTTTCTTGCCGACCAACGTATGCCGGTGATGTCCGGCATCGAGTTTCTGACCAAGGCAACCAAGATATTCCCAGCCGCCAAAAAGGTTCTGCTCACCGCCTACGCCGACACGAATGCGGCCATCGCTGCGATCAATGAAGTGCGGCTCGACTACTACCTGCTGAAGCCCTGGGACCCGCCCGAGACTAGTCTGTATCCGGTGCTCGACGATCTTCTCGAGGATTGGCGCGCGCATTTCCGGCCGCCTTACGAAGGGCTCCGCGTCATCGGTTACCGCTGGTCGCCCGAAAGCCATGCGGTCAAGGATTTTCTTGGCCGAAACTGCTTTCCGTATGAATGGACAGATATCGCAGGACGTGAGAATGAACCGGCCATTCAGAGAATGCTGGCGCAGATTGGTGACAATCTACAGTTTCCGGTAGTGCTCTTTCCCGACGGCGGCAAACTGCAGCGGCCCGCTCCGGCTGAATTGGCGGAAAGGCTGGGCCTCACCACGCGAGCGGGCGGTTCGTTCTACGACCTGGTGATCGTAGGAGGCGGTCCGGCGGGCCTCGCGGCAGCGGTCTATGGCGCGTCGGAGGGCTTGAAGACAGCTCTCGTCGAGGCAGAGGCTCCTGGGGGCCAGGCCGGCATGAGTTCCCGAATCGAGAATTATCTCGGCTTTCCCGCAGGCCTCTCCGGGGGCGATTTGGCCCGACGGGCCAGTATGCAAGCGCGTCGTTTTGGTGTGGATTTCATCCATCCAATGGAGGCCACCGGCGTTCGCGTCGAAGACCCGTACCGCATCGTGAAGCTCGCCAACGGCAGCGAAGTTCCGTGCCATGCCATGCTGATCGCCAGTGGGCTCTCGTGGCGCAAGCTGGATGTGCCAGGCGTCGAGCGCTTGCACGGTACGGGCGTTTACTATGGTGCGGCTCTCACGGAGGCTATTCTGTGCCAGAACGAAGAAGTCTACGTGGTGGGCGGCGCGAACTCAGCGGGGCAGGCCGCGGTCTATTTCGCTCAATACGCCAGTAAAGTGCACATGCTGGTGCGAGCCGAATCTCTGGTCAAGAGCATGTCCAAGTATCTGATCGATCAAATTGAGGCTATCCACAATATTGAAGTTCATCCCTACACTGAGGTTGTGGAAGCGTTGGGCGAGCAGCGCCTGGAATGTTTAAGGCTGCGCGACAGCCAGACCGGCGAGGTCCGAAC